>CAZHHH010000172.1:0-4952 GCA_964532085.1 uncultured Marinilabiliaceae bacterium | reverse complement strand
TATTGTCTAATTCAATTGCAGGGCCACTTCGTCGAGGTATTCGAATATTAGAAAAGATATCTTCAGGTGATTTAGATGTGGATGTAACTTCAACGGATAGATTAGATGAGGTTGGCAGATTAGAGAATGCCATTAGTAATATGAGTAGTAATTTGAATCAGTTAATTGGTCAAATTATTGAAATATCATCAAGCATTTCACGTGCAAGTTTAGACCTAACAGAAAAAGCTGTTGATTTAACTGATGGAGCAAATATGCAAGCATCTTCAGCGCAAGAGGTGTCGTCATCTATGGAAGAGATGCATGCTAATATTGAGCAGAATACTGAAAATGCTAAAAAAACAGAAGAGATTTCGTCAAGAGCTACTGTTGAAATGGATGAGAACAACAAAAAATATGTGGAAGCTGCACAAAGGCTAGAGGAAATTACAGATAAGATTTCGATTATTAAGGATATAGCTTTCCAGACCAATATTTTAGCTTTAAACGCAGCTGTTGAAGCTGCACGTGCTGGTGAGCATGGACGTGGATTCTCTGTTGTTGCTGCCGAAGTAAGAAAGTTGGCCGAAAGAAGTCAACAAGCAGCAAATGAAATAACAGAAGCTTCAGGAAATGCCATTGAATCATCAAATACATCAAAAGAGCTGATGGAAAATTTAGCACCACAAATTGCTAATACTGCAGATTTGGTTAAAGAAATTTCAGCGGCCTCTATCGAGCAGGTGACAGGTATACAGCAAATTAACCATGCTTTACAAGAGTTGAACCTAGTAACACAAAGAAATGCGCAGAATGCAGATGATATTAATACTGCATCAAACATTTTAAATGATTTGTCAGAGCAGCTAAACCAAGCATCATCTTACTTTAAAGCAAAAGTGTAGATAAAGTTCTATTAAAAATATATAGTATCGATATGGTCATAAATGTTTTGCAACCTCATTTTTATTGAGGTTGTAAAATGTATTGACTCTTATCCCAAATTGTCCATTAAGAGGAATGAAGTTCAATATAACTAACTATAGTTTTCCCAAAAGGGAATTCAAAAATCTTAATGCATAATCTTTAAATTAGCTTTGCTGAAAATTATTTTTTTAATTGCAAAATCTTTTAACCCCCAAATTAGCTTCGCTGAACTTCGTTTCCATGAAGGGGGCTGTTTGCAAGCTAAGCAATATTTTTTGTGCACAAAATTTTTACAGAAACAAACAACATTTCTCATTTTTTTGAGATTTTATTTTAAAATAGAAATTAGCTATATGTAATAAGCTCCTTTACTGTGTCTCGTCGCAGGCGAGAGGGGTTTGGTGTAGAACGCAGAATAAAAAAGCACTAAAGTATATCTATAATTTAGCTAATGGACAATTTGGGATTATATATGAAAAAAATAAATTTTTTAACATATCCCTCACATTTGTATGTTTATTTTAGTTAAAAATCATAATGCTAATCAAATAAGATTTTGTATATTAATGATGTAAGTATATTGCTATGTTGTAATTACAAGCATAGTTATATATTTGGATTATATCTTAGGTATTCCATATTAATGCTTATCTCTTTGTGGATTCTGTGATTTTGTTGCCATTTTGTGTAATGTTAAAGTTGTTTTGCCAATTTATGCAAATGAAAAATCATTTTGTGTATTGATGATTGTTAAAAATTGTTTTACATTTGTTTAAATGTATTACGTATTTATAAAACATATTTACAAAATAAAGAATTTACATTTTTATTAAGATTATTAAAAGCTTTTTTAAGTGCTATTAAATATCAGCAAAATTATGAGGAAATATTTGTATTTAATAACGATAGTAATTTCATCTCTTGTGATGGTTGGTTTTTTAACAAGCTGCAAAGATGATGATTATTATGAGAAGCCCTCTTGGGTTGGAGACCCTATCTACCAAGAATTGGAAAAAATGGGAGGTTTTACACATTATTTGTCATGTGTTGATAAAACAGATTACGCACAACTGTTGAAAGGGTCGGGGTTTTATACAGCATTTGTACCAACAGATGAAGCATTTGAAATATACATGCAAAAAAATAACATCTCTTCAGTAGATGCTATCTCTAAAGAACTTGCAGATAAGATTGTCTCATATTCTTTGTTGGCTGTGGCGTCACGCTCTGATGAGATTGATGATTATCAGCGTGATATGCCTTATGAAGAGCGTGATAAAAACTTGAACATATCATTTAAAAAAGCCACTCTTCATTACAAAGGGGTGTATGAGACAGAGGTATATGGAGGAGATTCAATAAGTGTTATTGACGTTAATGTTGGTAGCCAAACTTTTGGTGACGAGTCGGTTGGTATGCTTCTACTTAATGATAATAATAGAAAACCTGTCCCCTTTTTTACAGAAGGGTTTTTACATGCAAAAGGGTTAACTGTTAGCGACTATAATTTTTTATATCCAGAAGTGGAGTTTTCAGGCTTTAATGTTGCAGATTCTGAGGTGCTTGAGAAAGATATTAGAGCAGAAAATGGAATAATACACACGGTTAATAAGGTATTAGAACCAATTCCTAACTTGGATGAAATTCTTTATTCGGAAGATGATAATTCAGCTTTTAAAGATATTATAGATAAGTATGTGGTAAAATATTATACAGCACCGCGAGAGATTATCTTAAATCACGAAAAAAATACAGGAGTATATAAAGATATATATATAAGAGATTTTACAGGAATGCATATTCAACCAAACGCCGAAAATTATTTAATGGAAGGCGGAGTGAGAGTTGATAATCAAATAGATGGTTGGACAATGTTTGCACCAACTAATAATGCTTTAAATCAATATTTTCAAGATGTGTTTTTGGCTAAAGGTTATAAATCATTAGACGAAATGCCAAAATATGTTATAAATGAGTTTGTTAATGCTCATATGTTTAGAACAACTGTATGGCCTAGTAAATTTGCAACAACACAAAATCATTTTGGAGAATCTGCACGTTTTGACAAAGATATAGATGTTGAGAAGTCAATTGTTGGAAGTAATGGTCTATTCTATTCAGTAAATAAAGTGCAAGAAACAGACGCTTTTTCTACAGTTTATAGAGATATACTTTTAGATCCAGAATATACTGTAATGTATAGAGCTTTAGTTGCTACTGAAAATAATTTTCAGCTTAGAAATAAAGTTGCACATCAGCAGGTGTTTCTAATAAACAATCAGCAGTTCGAAGATTTAGGAATATCATATAGTGCTACAGAAAATTCTTGGGAAATAGATAATGTAGATTGGGAAGATGTTAGTGTTTTAAGTGTTCTTGATAGATTAATAAACCTCAACATTATTTTTCATGGAAAGTCTAGTTCTAATTTTGTTGATATTTCAAGCGGCTTTGGAATTGTTGAAACTAACAATGGAGAATATATCCGATATAACAACGGTAGAGTGTGGGGACCTGGTCAAAGAATTAACACTGCAGCGACCATAATTGAAGTAAAGGACACTATGGCCAATGGAGTTGCTTATCAACTCTCAAGACCATTAATATTTACAAATGAAAATATAGGAGCTTTCTTGGAGAGCAACAATAATTACAGAGAGTTTTTTAGATATTTGGAAAAATCTGCAAACTCTGTTTTAGAGGGAGCTGAGTCGCAAGATGATAAGAGTAGAATGAATTATGATCCAGAGACTAAAACTATTCCAGACATTCCTTTAAATGATGTCCACACATATTTAATTCCTAATAAAGCTGCAATTGATCAGGCAGTAGCTGATGGTCTGTTGCCAGAGATAGGGAGGGCAGATTTTACACAAGCTGAGCAGGAGATGGTAAATAGATTTTTGAAATTTCATGTTCTAAGAAGACGAATTATCTCACCAAATCAAGGATATAACGATGTAGCTTATACAAATTATAAAGATAACGATGGTGATACTTACGTTTCGATTGATAGTAATACTGAGAATAAGTTAATTATATATGATAGAAAAGGTAGAAGAGCAGAAGTAACAGCAACTGGAACATCTGCACATACCAACGTTTTAGCTAACAGAGCCATAATACATCTAATAGATAATTATCTAGATTATCGTGCAGAAATTGATGATGGTGATGAATGAAAATAGCAAAGAACAGTAACAAGATTAATGAATAAGATATAAATAATATACAGCTTGCCAAAAACAGTAATTGGTTAGTTTAAGGCAAAAGCAGAAAAATAATTACCGTATGAAATCTATATTTAAGAATATAAAAGTACTATTGTTAACACTTCTGTTACTTATATCAAGTATATCAATTGCACAAGAAAGAGCCATTGTTAGAGGTAAAGTGACGAGTGATTTCGAGCCACAAGGTGTAGTAGGGGCAACTGTAGCGGAGTTAGATCAAAATAATCGACTAATAAACGGTACAGTAACTAATTTAGATGGTGATTTTTTATTGGAAGTGCGTGATAATACTAATAAGCTACAATTTACAAGTGTTGGATATAAGACTTTAACAGTTGACATTGATAAAAAAAGTGTTATACGTGTTACGCTTGAGGATGATGTAACTGAGTTAGAAGGTGCAGAAATTGTTGGATATAGAAGAGTATCTACCGGTACACTGAGTGTGGCTGATAGAGACTTGGCAATACCAGTTGCAAAGATATCAACTGAAGAGTTTGAGGGCGTTCAAGCATCTTCAATTGATGAAGCACTGCAAGGTAGATTATCTGGAGTTGACATTACAGCTAATAGTGGAGACCCCGGTGCTGGAATGAGTATTAGAATTAGAGGTGTAAACACTTTATCTGTTGATGCTTCACCACTTATTGTTGTTGATAATATACCTTATGAGGTTAATGTTTCCTCAGATTTTAACTTTGCAACGGCTAACGAAGAGGGTTATTCGCAAATGTTAAACATACCGGTAGATGATATTGCAGAAATATCTGTTCTTAAAGATGCTGCAGCTACTGCAATGTGGGGAACAAGAGC
>CAZHHH010000171.1:0-4967 GCA_964532085.1 uncultured Marinilabiliaceae bacterium | reverse complement strand
CCATATCACTTTGAGGCAACATTTACACAACCTGCTTTTTTAGGGCCAAACTCTACAATTTCGTTTTCGCCCAACTTTGGAAAAGTTAATGAGGTGAGTTATAGACTTTTTGGATATGGTGCAAATATTAAGTTTCAACAAAAAATTACGAATAATCTGAGTGCTTCCATTTCTCCATATTATGAATATGTAAAACTAGACACTACTTCTGTATTGGAAGAGATGGATTTGAATCTTCTACTTTCGGCATATTCGAAAAATGGCGTTACAGTAGGGGCAATTTATGATAATTCATTTCCAAAGACAGACCCAAACAGCGGTTGGTCAATTGCATTTAACAATAAAATGAGTAGTAAACTTTTTAATGCAAATTATCCATTTATAAAATTGCAGGCTGAAGTTAAAAAATATATTCCGGCAGGGAATAACCTCACTTTAGCTTTCAAATTAAAGGCTGGCACTATAAATCCACTTTATGATAGTTCCGTGCCCATTGAAGAGCGATTTTTTGGAGGTGGCAGTAGGTCAGTTCGTGGATGGCAAAGGTTTATGCTTGGACCTATTAAAGGAGACTTGCCAACAGGTGGAAATAGTAGTTTTGAGTTTACTTTTGAACCCCGTATTAATATTTATGGTCCATTGGGAATGGTGGTCTTTCTAGATGCAGGAAATATTTGGGAGAAAAGTGGTCATATAAAAGTGACAGATTTGAGATATGCAACTGGAGCTGGATTGAGATTTAAAACTCCCATCGGACCCATTGGTTTTGATGTTGCAACGCCAATTTTTGATATTAGCAAAAAATGGCTATTTCATATAAATATTGGACACGCATTTTAGAATTATGAAGAGAGTAAAGAAAATATTCAAAATTTTAGCAATTACAATAGCCACGCTTATTGTAGTTCCTCTCGTGCTAATTCAAACTCCGTGGATGAAAGGTGTACTTAAAAATCAAGTTGTTAAAATTGCAAATAATGAGATAAATGGCACTCTAAGCATTGAAAAAATAAAGGGCAATTTTTTCAAAAATATTGAGATTGTAGAGATTACAATTTTAGATGCAAATAGTGATACCATTTTAAATATAGATAAGCTAGGCGTTAAATATTCTCTTTTAGATTTGTTCGTTGGGCGTGTTACTGTTAATGACTTCTATCTGTTGTCACCTCAGATAAATATGCAACAATTTGATGACAGTAGCTGGAATTTTGAAAGTCTAATTATCTCTGACACTACAAAAGTGAAAGAGGAAAAGTCAGAGCCATTTGATCTGAAAATAGCAATATTGATTGATAAAATCAGACTTGAAAATGGAGAGATAAACATCATAAACAGTGATTCAATAATTCCTAAAAAGATTGAGTATCTTGATATAAACATTTCTGCCTTTTACAGTAGGTCAAAACTTTTGGCAAAGCTAAATAAATTCACTTTTGATGCTCTGAATCCAGATTTCACTCTTAAAAATTTAATTATTGCAGTAAATTATGATTTTAAAAAATGGCAGTTGGATGAACTTTCTCTTCAAACAGCCTTAAATCTTATTGAAATAGGTGGTGATTTTACAGATTTTGATAATTTTTCAATTAATCTTAATTGGAATGAGATAAATGTTGATGAGTTTAAAGAGTTTGCCCCATTGCCAGAGATTATTGCAACGCCAAATTTTAATTTTGCTATTAAAAACAGCGATGCATTTGCTGATATCAGTTTGAATATTGAGAATAGCAATAATCTCTTAAATATTGGTGGTTCTATTATCAATATTGGAAATTTTATAGAACCCGACAGCACAAAAAACATTGAAACCAATCTAAAATTATCACTTTCAAATATCAATCCAAATAGTTGGATAAAAATGGAGCCAATGGGGTTGGTTGCCAATGGCGAAATAGATGTTTTTAGTGAGGATATATTAAATGAGAAAAAACCTATAAAGCTTTTTGCAAACCTTGATAATTCAAAGTATAACGATTTTGTAATTGAAAAAAGTGATATTGATATCTCTTATTTGTTAGATAATATTTTAGCAAAACTTGATATTCTCTCCAATGTTGGGCAAATAAAGGGAAATGCAGGAATTAACACTCTTGAAAATAGAAGAAATATCGATGCTAACATCTCTATAAAAGAGATTTTGCTACACTCAATTTTAACAGAACAGCTTGAAAATAGTGTAATAAATTCTGGTATAAAAGCAAAAGGTTCAATCATTAATGACTCAATAATTGATATAGATTTTTTAGTTGATAGTAGAGATTTTATAGTTGAACATATTCATTTTGACACTTTAAAAGTTGCCGGAAAATATAAGAACGATTTAATCCAGATAGATGATTTAGAAATAGCAAACAATTCGCTTGCGCTAAATTCTAAAGTCTCTTTTATTGAAAATAATTTTGTTGATGCAAAGCTAAATCTTATTTTAAAAAACATTGATGAATTTTCTCATTACGTCAATCAAGATGTTGAATGGCAATTACTTCAGTTTAAAGCGTCTGCAAATGGAGGATTAGATTCTTTAGCTATTGATTTACTTGCGACTATTGATGAGGTTAAGGTAGATTCGTTGCTATCAATTGGAAAAACTATTTTGACTACTAAAGGGAATCTTATTAATAACAATCCATTCATCGACGGAGATATATCTGTTTTTAAAATAGTTAATGATAATATTGAGATTGATACAGCAACTATAAACTATGCTGTAGCTGACTCATTATGGAATGTAGAGCTTATTACTTCCCTTTTTGAAAATATGTTGCTAACAAAAATTTCTGGAGATTTGAATAACTTTGAAAAGATTGAAATAGAGAAGTTGGAAATTGAAAATCAAAATAATCTATTTCAATTAAGTGAAAGCGCACAAATTCATTTTAATGATTCATTAGTTTCTGTTTCAAATTTGAATATTTATGACAAAATAAACCCTGATTTTAGCTGGATATCCAATGTTTATCTGTCGAAAGATGATATTAATATAAATACAGATTTAAGAAGATTGAATCTTAAAGTTTTAAACGATTATGAGATAATTGAAGATGAAATTGGTGGATATTTTAATTTCAATTTTAATATCACAAAGCAAGATGGACAAATTGTGATGGACGGAAAAAGCAATATTGAAAAAGTAACTTTTGACACTTTCTTTATTGATGATATTGATGCTCTGTTCAATTATAATGATGATGAGTTTAACAGTAAAATAGCCCTCCGCAGTGAGAAAAATGACTCGTTGATTTTAAATGCACATCTACCTATGTCAATCACTTTTGATGATAGTTTGCACGTTGCTTGGAATAATGAATTTGATATAAATATATTTGCTAAAGAGCTTCTTTTAAATAATTATTTCGAAAATATAAAAGGTTTTACACAGCCTGAGGCTTTGCTAAATATGGATTTTAATATTGCAGGAGATATAAATTCCCCAAAGTTTGATGGCTTTATGAATATTGACAAAGGTAATTTGCCACTTCCAGAATTCGGTATAAATTATAAGGATATTAAGCTTAGATTAAATGCTGAAAATAATATTATAAATATCGATTCGCTTTATGTCTGTCAAAAAGGGTGGTTGCTTACCAAAGGTTTTGTAGAGCTTGATGAAAAAGAGTTTGGCGAAATTAAAAATGCTTCATTGTCTATAAAATCCAACGATTTTCAATTGGCAAAGCATAAAAATTATGATGCACTTATTGATTCTGATATCTCATTTACTCACTCTGAAAAAGAGAGTAAATATAGTGGATTTGTCAATGTACTTCGCTCAAGTTTCAATATTGATGCTTTGACAGATTTTGGTGGCTCACAAAGTTTTGATACTCCTATGTTAATTCAAGCCATTGAAGAGAGTGCTGATACAACTGTTGTTGAAGTAGATGAGGTTGTACAGTCTAAAAAAGAAGAAAATGATTTGTTGGCAAATTTAACAGGTTCACTTAAAGTTGAAATTCCTCGTAACTGTTGGATAAAATCTGATGATATGCAGATGGAACTTTATGGAAATTTAGATGTTATTAAAAATAGCACTTTCTTTGAACTCTTTGGTTCTTTAGGTGTGCACAGAGGATTTTATACATTTTATGGTAAAAAGATGGTTATAAATGAGGGCGAATTTACATTTTCGGGTGGAGAGAAATTTAATCCTGCACTAAATCTCAATGCACTTTACACATTCCGCACGCCAGAGCGCGAAAAGAAAACCCTTTCTCTGGTGGTTGGTGGAGATTTGGAAGAGCCTATAATCACTTTTGCAATTGGAAAACAAGATATTCCAGAGGCAGATGCCATTGCATATTTACTTTTTGGACAACCTTTTGACCAACTTAATGACGGTAGTCAGTCGGGAGTGAGTGATGCCATAGCTTCTAGGCTTTTTTCAAATATGATTGCATCACAACTTTCCAAAACTCTAGGAAAAACACTAAATTTGGATTTGGTAGAAGTTGACCCAACCGACAATTGGCAAAATACAACTTTTACAGTTGGAAAATATTTAACTAATGACCTCTTTGTAACATATCAAAGAAGCTTTGGCGAGTCGGACGATAACGAAATTTCGCGTGAAACTATATCGTTAGAATATGAATTTACAAAACGACTATCGCTTCGTTTGTTGACAGGAAAAGCAAAAGAGTCGGGAGTTGATTTAATTATAAAATTGGAAAAATAATTATAATGACAATACAAGAAATTAAAAAAGCAAACAGTTTAGTTCTACACCTACTTTCGAAAAAGGAGCTCAAAAGCGTACTTGATAAACTAGGAGAGTTAGCAAAGAAAACTTTTGATAGTGCACTGATTGATAGTCACTATAATCTTATGATTTCCTATAAAAGTTTGCTCCATTATACCGTTGAGGGAATTAATGACCCTGAACGCCAAAGCGTTTATCAACAAATTGTTGTGGATTTATACAGATTGTCTGATAAGATATTTCTCATATTAAATACAAAATATTC
>CAZHHH010000170.1:0-5077 GCA_964532085.1 uncultured Marinilabiliaceae bacterium | reverse complement strand
ATAAATATAAATGACTAGTAATATTGTTCAAATTAGATATTTATATGATAAAATTTGCATAGTTTATATTAAAAAATGTCTATATGTTGGAAACAAATATTAAATTAGATTTATAAAAAAATAAACTTAAAAAAATGAAGAAACTATTTTTAATCAATTTTATTATTGTCATATTTTTTTCTGCATGCAATAGTAATACAAAAAACGTATCTGAGATTAAAAGAGAACTCAGCAAAGAGGCCATAGAGCTTTATAACAGATTAAAAACACTTGTCGATAAAGGAATTATGTATGGCCATCAAGATGATATTATTTATGGACATAGCTGGAAAACTGAAGGTGTGTCTGATACTAAACAAGTGACAGGTGATTATCCCGCAGTTTTTGGTTGGGAATTAGGACACGTTGAAAATAATGACCCATATAGTCTTGATTCTGTTCTTTTTTCTGAAATTAGAGATGGCATTAAATGGGTCCATAAAGAGGGAGGAATTAACACTATTAGCTGGCACTTAGACAATCCACTGACCAACGATAACTCTTGGGATGTATCATCTAACAAGGTGGTTGAAAGCATATTAAACGACGGTGATATTAATCAAAAGTATATCCAAATGATGGATAATTTAGCAGAGTTTTTACTATCACTCAAAGATGATAATAACAATTTAATACCAATAATATTTAGACCATTTCATGAACATACTGGTAGTTGGTTCTGGTGGGGCGAAGATTTATGCTCTTCTGAAGATTACATAGAGCTATGGCGAATTACTGTTGATTATCTTACAGAAAAAGGATTAAATAATATTCTATATGCATATTCATCAGCAGGTAACTTTGATAGCGCTGAGAAATTTCTTGAAAAATATCCTGGCGATGATATAATTGATATAATTGGCTTTGATATTTACCAATTTGGAGCAGATGACAATTCAAATTATATAGAATCAACAAAATCAATGCTTGAAATATTAACACCAATTGCTGAGGAGAAAGGCATAATTACTATTTTAGCAGAAACTGGTTACGAATCAATACCTGATGCAACATGGTGGACAGAGACATTATGGCCCGCAATAAAAGATTATAAAATATCTTATGTTCTTACTTGGAGAAATGCACATGACCGCGAAGAGCACTATTATGCACCATTTCCAGGGCAAATTAGTGCTCAAGACTTTATTGAATTCAAAGAAAACGTATTATTTCTAAATGATATAAAACAGTGAGAAACAAAACATTAATTACTTTTTCAATACTAATTTCTATTATTCTTACAATTTCATGCAATAATAATAGTATTTTAATTGATAAGAGAGCAACAGCTGAAACAGTTGCTCTCTATAAGAACCTAAAAAAGCTATCAGAAACTAATGTTCTATTTGGTCATCAACATGCTACCGAGTATGGGCACGGCTGGATAGGAAACGATGATAGATCAGATGTTAAATCTGTAACAGGTTCACATCCCGCAGTAATCGGAATTGATTTAGGACATTTTACAGGCAGAGAAAAGAATTTAGTAGAGAAAGAGAAGAAACGAGTACGCAAAATTGTTCAAGAAACATATAAACGAGGTGGCGTAATTACAATTAGTTGGCACTTTAACAACCCTGTTTCCAATGATGGTTTTTATTGGAACGAAGAGAAATCTGTTAATGCTGTTAAAGATATCATTCCTAATGGAGAATATCATGAGCACTATAAAGAGATACTTTCTGAAATTGGTGAATGGGCAAACAGCTGTGTAGATGAAAATGGAGTAAAAATCCCTATGATTTTCAGACCATATCACGAATTTGATGGCGATTGGTTCTGGTGGGGAAAATCTCATACAAAAAGAGAAGATTTTATTGCTCTTTGGAGATTTACCGTAGAATATTTACGTGACTCATTAGATGTTCGCAATTTTATTTACGCATTTTCGCCCGACAATAGATTTGATAGTGAAGAAGAGTTCCTAGACAGATACCCTGGAAATAAATGGGTCGATATGGTTGGAATGGACAACTATGGAGACTTGGGCAGAGATGGATATAAATTAGACTTAGCAATAAACAAACTTAGAATAATTACAAAATTTGCAGAAGAGAATAATAAAATAGCTGCTTTTACAGAAACTGGACTTGAATCAATTCCTGACACTACTTGGTGGACAGATATTCTTTTAAAAACCCTTGAAGATAAAGAAGTAAAAATGAGCTATGTTCTTGTATGGCGAAATGATAGTAGAAGCAAAACTCATTATTATGCACCATTTCCAGGTCAAGTAAGTGAAAAAAACTTTATTGAGTTTTATAATTCAGATTTAATGTTATTTGAAAACGATTTAAATAACATTTATAAATAATTAGTTATCAGCAAATAAGTAGTTTATTTATAATTATTTAAGAATTAACAGATAAGATAAACACCTTATTAAAGAAAAAATTCTTTAATTTTGCTGTAAATAATTATTGAATAATTTAAAACTCATTAATATCAACAAATATGGCAGATTTTAACTATCAAAAACCTTTTCCTATTTCTAAAGATACAACTAAGTATCGATTAGTTTCCAAAGATTATGTTTCAACAGTAGATGTTGAAGGTAGAGAAATATTAAAAATTGATCCAAAAGGATTAGAACTTTTAGCCAAAGAGGCAATCTATGATGTTTCATTCTATTTAAGAGGAAGTCATCTTGAAAGTTTAGCAAACATTTTAAAAGATTCTGAAGCTTCAGATAATGATAAATTTGTTGCTCACACAATGCTTATGAATCAAGTAGTTTCTGCAGAAGGTGAACTTCCAACTTGTCAAGATACTGGAACAGCAATTGTACTTGGTCAAAAAGGTGAAAATGTTTGGACTGGTGGTGGAGATGCAGAAGCATTATCAAAAGGAATATATGAAACATACCTACATGAAAATCTGCGCTACTCACAAGTTGTTCCATTTACAATGTTTGACGAAAAAAACACTGGAACTAACTTACCTGCTCAAATCGACATTTATGCAGACGAAGGAAATGAGTATGAATTTCTGTTTATAACCAAAGGTGGAGGTTCTGCAAATAAAACTTTCCTTTATCAAGAAACAAAAGCTCTTTTAAACGAAGATACTTTAACTAAATTTGTAAAAGAAAAGATTAAAGATTTAGGAACATCTGCATGTCCTCCATACCATTTAGCATTAGTGATTGGTGGAACATCAGCTGAGCAAACATTGGCAACAGTGAAAAAAGCTTCTGCAGGATATTTAGATCATCTTCCAACTGAAGGTAATGACGGTGGACAAGCTTTTAGAGATTTAGAGTGGGAAGCAAAAGTTAAAAAGATTTGCGAAGAGAGTACAATTGGAGCACAATTTGGTGGAAAATATTTTGTTCACGATGTACGAGTTATTCGTTTACCACGACACGCTGCATCATGTCCAGTTGGCCTTGGTGTTAGCTGTAGTGCAGATAGAAATATTAAAGCTAAAATCACAAAAGAAGGTATTTTTGTTGAAGAGTTGGAAAAAAATCCTGCGAAATTTGTTCCCGAAAGAGCACCTGAATTAGCTGATCCAATAAATATTGATTTGGACAGACCTATGGATGAAATTCGTGCAGAATTATCAAAATATCCAATCAAAACAAGATTAAATCTAAATGGTACTCTGATAGTTGCACGAGATATAGCTCATGCTCAAATTAAGAAGATGATAGATGAAGGCAAACCAATGCCAGAATATTTCAAAAATCATCCTATTTACTATGCAGGTCCAGCAAAAACGCCAAAAGGTATGGCCTCTGGAAGTTTTGGACCAACTACAGCTGGAAGAATGGACCCTTATGTGGAAGAGTTCCAAAGTTTAGGTGGCTCTTTAGTTATGCTAGCTAAAGGTAACCGCTCACAAGGAGTTACTGATTCATGTAAGAAAAATGGTGGATTTTATCTTGGCTCAATTGGTGGACCAGCCGCTATTTTAGCAAAAGACAGTATTAAATCTGTTGAATTAGTTGACTTTGAAGAACTAGGTATGGAAGCTGTAAGAAAAATCACAGTAGAAAATTTCCCTGCTTTCATAATAGTTGACGACAAAGGGAATGACTTCTTTGAAAAGATGTAAACTATAAAACATATCACCGTTGTCCGATAAAACTTCTCATGTTTTTATCGGACAATATTTAAAAAATATAATACTTATAATCCATTTCTTTGTTTAAGAAATGGATTATATTTGTCTTTGACTATAACTTTTTAAAATTATGAGTTTAAGAAAAAGACTTTAAAAAAAAGGTTACTGGTATTTTTTATTTAATACTGCATTTCTACTACTAATAGCAACAAAATATTTTAAATATATTAATGAAGTCGAGAACTTCGGCACCTTTTTATATATATTTTCAGCTACGTTGAGCCACTTTATAAGCTTATCATTAATTTTATATATCCCCTATATAATAGTAGTTTCTATATTTCCAACTAAAAATGCTTCATGGATTACTGCAGCACTAATGTCAACAGTTGGGGCAATACTTCTATTTTTAGATAGCATGGTATTTGATTTGTATAGAATGCACATAAACAAATTCACACTAGGCTTAGCTTTTGGAGGAAATGCAGGTCAAATATTTGAATTCAGTACAAAACAATATTTTATTACTTCAACATTCATTATTTTATTATTATTGTTTTTTTCTACGATATCATTTTTGTTTTTCAAGTGGAAAAAAACAGATAATTTACGAGGTGCAAAGTGGGTAATTATATCAACACTATTTCTACTTTTAACATCACATGCAACTCACGCTTGGGCAGATGCAAACAGTTATATACCAATTACTAAATCATCTAGATACTATCCTTTATACTTTCCTACCACAAGCAAAAGCTTGATGTATAAATTAAACCTAATTGATGAAGAGGCAAAAAAAAAGAACATTGTTTTATTTTCAAGCTCTGGAAACAATATTTTAAATTACCCAAAATCAGATATTATATGTGACAGCACAAGCTATACAAATATAATTTTCATACTATTAGATTCTTGGTATTATAAGACTTTCGATTCAATTATTGCACCAAACATTTATGAATTCTCTAAA
>CAZHHH010000169.1:0-5080 GCA_964532085.1 uncultured Marinilabiliaceae bacterium | reverse complement strand
GCATAACCTCTCAAACTCGGTACAAATGGCTGAATTGTATGCTCATTTTCCGATATTAACAATCTATTTTCCGCACTTTTCACAATCGGGTTAGATGACAGACCAATCTCTATTAATTCTGACAGTGTTATTTTTTCCACCTCTTGAGCTTTGATTAAAGAAAGCTTAGAAATAAGAATTATAACTATTATGATTTTAACTATTCTCATTTTTTCTATTTTACTCTTACTTTATCACGTGTTAACATTATATATATTGATGGAATTACATAAAGCGTTAGGAATGAAGAGAAAGTCAAACCTCCCACCACTGCAATACCCATCGACACCCTACTCTCTGCACCTGCTCCTGCTCCAATAGCCATCGGTAAAACCCCTAAAATTGTTGACAAACTTGTCATTAAAATTGGTCTAAACCTTGCTGCTGCCGCTTCGCGCATAGCCTCTGCGGAAGACAAGCCTGCATCTTTTCGCTGATTGGCAAATTCTACCATTAAAATACCATTTTTAGAGACTAATCCGATGAGCATAATTATACCAATTTGACTAAAGATATTCATTGTCTGGTTGAAATACCACATTGAGACTAAAGCACCTACAAGCGCCAATGGAACTGTAAGCATAATTATAAATGGGTCTCTAAAACTCTCAAACTGTGCTGCCAAAACAAGATATATCAACACCAATGCAAGGGCAAAAGCAAACAATAAACTTGAACTACTCTCTACAAAATCTTTAGAATCACCGGCTAAAGTAGTGCTAAATGTCTCATCTAAGACATCTTTGGCAATTCTATCCATCTCTGCAAGTCCGTTACTCATCGTGTTTCCCTTGCTCAAACCTGCAGAGACAGTTGCAGATACAAATCTATTATATCTAAATAGTTGTGGCGGTGTGCTGCTCTCCTCCATTCGGATAAGATTATCAAGCTGAACTAAATTTCCGTTATCACTACGGACATATACTGATGAAATATCAGCTGGTTTATTTCTATCTTCGCGCTCTAGCTCTCCAATTATCTGATATTGCTTTCCATTCATTATATAATATGCCAATCGCTGTCCGCTCAATGTTAACTGAAGTGTTTGAGCAATATTTTGAACAGAAACGCCCATTAATGATGCTTTTTCTCTATCAATATGAATTTTTAATTCAGGTTTTGTAAATTTTAAATTCACATCATAGTTTTGAAAAACATCACTATCTGCAACTTTATCCATAAATTGTGGAAGAATTTCTCTCAACTTATCCAAATTCTGTGCTTGAATAACATATTGCACAGGCAAGCCACCACGTCGCCCACCAAATGTTTGTTGTTGAGTTACAAAACTTCTTGCACCTGTTAATTCTCTTACTTTATCCCCTAAGTCATCAGCTATCTCCTGCTGAGTTCTAGTTCTTTCGTGAGGTTTTTTAAGAGTTAATGTATATCCTGCAGCATTGTTATTCCACATTCCAATAACAGCAAAAATCGCCTCTTTTTCAGTAACAGCCTCTTCTACAACTTCTACCAATTGGTCAGCATATCTTTGAGTATAATCAAAAGTTGCTCCCTCTGGTGCTGTAGTGCTTATTCGCAATTGAGACCGGTCTTCTAGAGGTGCCATTTCTGAAGGTATTTGCATCCACAAAAAGGCTATTATAACAAATGAGCCGATTAAAATAATTGGAGTTAATATTTTAGACTTAAGATATTTATCCAAAGAATTTCTGTAAGCTTCTCCCAATTTTATAAAAAATGGTTCTGTAACTCTGTAAAACTTATTCTGTTTTTCTCTCTTTTTTAAAATTCGAGTGGAGAGCATCGGTGTTAAAGTCAATGCTACAAAGGAGGAGATAATAACAGCACCAGCAATAACGATACTAAACTCTCTAAACAATCGACCCGTTACACCTTGCAAGAAAACCACTGGGAAGAATACAGCAACAAGCGTAACCGTAGTAGCAATTACAGCAAAGAATATTTCAGCTGCACCCTCAAGTCCCGCCTGCATTGGTTCCATTCCACGCTCAATTTTTGCATATATATTCTCCATCATAATAATAGCATCATCAACCACTAATCCAATGGAAAGAACAACTGCCAACAGTGTTAAAATATTAATTGTAAAATTAAATATATACATTATAAAAAATGCCCCAATCAACGAAATTGGGATTGCAATGGCAGGAATAACAGTCGTTCGCCAATCTCTCAGGAACAAGAAAATTATTAATACAACTAAAATAAAAGCCATATAAATAGTCTCTTGCACCTCTGAAATAGATTCTCTAATATACTCTGTATTATCAAAACCCACTTCAGCTATAATGTCATCGGGTAAATCTTTTTTAAGTTGCTCTAACCTAACCCGTGCTTCGTCGGCAATTGAAATATAGTTTGCCCCTGGTTGTGGAATAAGGATATTATTCACCATTGGCACACCATTCATCTTCAGAATACTTCGCATATTTTCTGCTTCCACAACGGCTCTACCTAAATCGCTAAATCTCACCACCCTATCACCATCTTGCACAATTATCATACGATTAAAATCGTCGATGGAGGTAAAACGTCCCATTGTACGCACCGTAAGTTCCACATTATCACCCTCTATACTTCCAGAAGGCAATTCAATATTTTCACGTTGAAGAGCATTTCTAACATCAACTGGTGTAACACCATAAGCTGCCAAACGACCAGGGTCCATCCATAGACGAATGGCAAATCGCTTAGCACCCCACGTCATTACATTACTCACGCCCGGAATTGTTTGCAATCTCTCTTTAAAATTAACTTCTGCATACTCCGTTAAATCAATTAAAGAGCGTGTGTTACTTCTCAGTGTGATTGAGAAAATAGGCTGAGCATCAGCATCGGCTTTTGAGACCGTTGGTGGTTCTGCGTCTTCAGGTAAACGACGCTGAGCACCAGCAACTTTATCACGGACATCATTTGCTGCAGTTTCTAAATCAACTTCAATATCAAACTCAACTGTGATATTACTTCTACCATCTCTACTATTACTGCTTATACTCCTAATACCTTGAATACCATTAATTGCTTGCTCCAATGGCTCGGTTATCTGTGTCTCAATAACATCAGCATTAGCACCTGTATAGGTGGTTGAAACTGATATGATTGGAATATCAACGCTCGGATAATCACGAACACCTAAATATGTTAAACCTATAAACCCAATAATGACTATAAAAAGACTCATCACTATGGAGAGCACAGGACGTTTTATACTAATTGATGAAAGACTACTCATTCTTTTTTTTAATTTACTGTTATCCAATAAAATCTTTTAGATTCTTCCATCGCCAGAGGCGATATCAGAATGACAAGTATTATGTTGTATTTTGATTGGTTGGGGGTTGGCGGCGTTGCCGCCAACCCCCAACCCTAACACGTAACTAACCAAATGTCATTTCGTCTAGCCAAAGGCTAGAGAGAAATCTCTTTTGCTTTTCATTTTGATTGGACAATATTAATTTTATAAATTATCTATTCAATAACAACAGGCATACTATGACGTAGCTGCAAAATTCCTGATGTAATAATTGTATCACCACTACTTAATCCATCGGTTACAGCAATTAAATTTTCACTTCTAATTCCTGTAACAACGTTTTGTTTAAATGCTTTTCCATCTTTATAAAGAAAAACCGATTCTCCATTTAACTCTGGAATAATGGCGTGTGCTGGAACTTGAATAACATCTGTTAATCGCTGAATTGGAACAGTGACGTGAGCAAACATACCCGGTAAAAGTTTTTCATTATTATTTGGATATTTTGCTCTCAAAATCAATGAACGCGTACGTTCATCAATTCGTGGCTCAACGGCATATATTTCTGCTTTAAAAATCTCCTCAAAACCTGCAACAATGAACTCTATCTCACGTCCAACTAAACTTTCTGATTGATATCGCTCTGGAACAGCAAACTCTATACGCAATGGTGTGGTTTTAACCAGTTTTGTAATTGCAGCACCTGGCTGTAAAAATGCACCTTGACTTACCTCTCTAAACCCTACCCTACCAGAAAAAGGTGCTCTAATTGCAGTTTTTGACAGTTTTACATTTAAAAGCTGAACTTCAGAATCCAAAACTAAAAGGTCTGTTTTAACTTTATCAAAAGCTTCGTGACTAATTGCATCTTTTTTAAGCAAAACTTCCTGACGCTCTAGTGATTGTTGAACTAACGTACGTTGATGTTCTGCTTTTTCAAGTTGGGCTTTTAGCTCATCATCGTTAATTTTGATAAGTAAATCACCTTTCTCCACATTCATACCATCTTTAAAATGTGTGGAACTCACAACTCCAGAAACCTCTGTTGTTATAACGACCTCCTCTTCTGCCACCAATGTACCTGCCGATTTAATAGTATTATCCATTGTGGATATTTCTGCTATAAAAGCTGTTACAGGCAATTTTGAATTACGCTTTACAATATTATTATCTTGTTGAAAAGTCTTATCTAACCAACCAATTTTGTATATAATTAAAAATATAATTACACCAGATACAACTAAAAGTTGAACGATTTTTTTACTTCTTTTACTCATTTTCGTTGAAAGTTAATATTCAATTCTAAAATATAGTGGTTTGTTTTACCCGCTTCTATGATTGGTTAATATAACAAAGGTTTAAATTAAATGTTGTTAAAAAGAGTTGAAAACTGAAAGCTGGGTCTCAGCCCAGTCTCGCTAAAGGCGAGGAGGAAAGATGAGAGAGGAAAACTGAAAATTGAAAGTTGAAAGTGATGCAGTAAACGTAACCTAACTGAGGGAAAGTCAGATTCTTTATTTTATGTTAGTTGTTTTTCTTGGATTTTGGCGACAGTCAAAAACGGAGGCTATTATAATTGTGTTCTTTTCCTGCCAATAAATGATTTTATAATTACTTTCAACAAGATATCTATAATCGTATGATAGGTGGGCTAGCAACACTTCTTTTTGACCGACAGTAGGATTTTTAAATAAAATATCGACTTTCTTTATTATTCTCTTGGTTATTCTTTTTGCAATTTCAGGACTTGCTTTTTGTGAATAATAGTTATAAATACTACGAATCTGTCTAATTGATTGATGAGAC
>CAZHHH010000168.1:0-5121 GCA_964532085.1 uncultured Marinilabiliaceae bacterium | reverse complement strand
TCGTCATAAAATTGACGACCTGTTTCGCACGGGTAAAATATAACTTATTTAACAATCACTTTTTATTTCCCCCATCTATTGTCTCCATCTAACTCCTAAAAATGTATACTGCAAATATATGCAAGATAGAGTAAACCGAGGGGTAAGAATTTTATAAAAGGGTGCATTTATTTATTATGTTGAATTTTAATAATGATATTATAAGATGAAAGATGAAAGATGAGAGGTGAAAGGTGAAAGGTGAAAGTAGTGCAACATAGTCAAGCATTGAGCATTCAATTATCAATGTTCAATGTACAATTATCAATTATCAATGTACAATGCTTAATGTCTGAAGATTCAGAGCGTAGCTGAAGGTCATTCATTGTCTATTACTCATCCATTGTAGGTTGTTCATTGTCCATTGTAGATTGTCCATTATTCATTGTAGATTGTTCATTGAATGTTGAATATTGATAATGTTTTTTTTATCTTTGATAGTTCAAATAAAAAACTAAACACGTGATAAGTAAAATACTCTCTTTGGCGACTAAGCGTCGATTAAATGTGATAAATAGTTTCGCCTCCAATGGAGTTGAAATTCAGTATAAACAATTAAAAGAGTTGCTTTCTAAAGCAAAAAATACACAAATTGGTAAACGGTACGATTTTTCTTCAATTACTTCTATAGAGGAGTTTAAAAATCGTGTACCAATTAAGGATTATGATGACTTAATGCCAGATGTTATCAAACTTAAGCAAGGCGAGACGAATTTGCTATGGCCAGGGGAAGTAAAATGGTTTGCTAAAAGCTCTGGAACTACTTCAACACGAAGTAAATTTATACCTATCACTAAGGATTCATTAAATAGCTGTCACTATCAAGGTGGAAGAGATTCATATTTTATTTATCAAAAATTAAATCCTAATAGTAAACTTTTTACTGGTAAAACCTTAGTTTTGGGAGGTAGTCAAAAGATTAATGAATTTAGCAACAAGTCGGTTTATGGTGATTTATCAGCTATTTTGATTGATAATATGCCAAAATGGGCTAGTTTTTTCAGAACTCCACCAAAAAATGTTGCTTTGATGAATGAGTGGGAATCAAAATTAAAGAAGATTACTGAAATTACTACAAAACAGAATGTTGTGGCATTGGCTGGTGTGCCATCTTGGTTTCTTATTCTGTTGAAAAACATTTTAGACTATTCAGGTAAAGATAATCTTCTGGAAATTTGGCCAAATCTTGAGCTATTTGTCCACGGAGGAGTTAATTTTACTCCATACAGAGAGCAATATCAGAACTTAATTCCATCTGATAAAATGCTTTATCAAGAGACTTATAATGCTTCGGAGGGATTCTTTGCAATTCAGAATGATTTTGCAGATAATGGAATGCTTCTAATGCTTGATTATGGTATCTTTTATGAGTTTATGCCCCTCTCTGAAGTGGATAAAGAAAACCCGAAAACACTTTTACTTGATGAGGTTGAGCTTAATAAAGATTATGCGTTGGTAATAACTACTAATGGTGGTTTATGGAGATATCTGGTGGGAGATACAGTGCGTTTTACATCTAAAAGTCCATACAAAATTATAGTTTCTGGAAGAACTAAACATTTTATAAATGCATTTGGAGAAGAAATTATTATCAATAATGCAGATAAAGCACTGAAAGAGGCTTGTGATGCAACAGGAGCAATAATAAAAGAGTTTACCGCCGCACCAATCTTTATGAGTTCAGATACAAAAGGTTCTCACCAATGGTTGATTGAGTTTGAGAAAATGCCTAAAAGTCAGTCGCTTTTTATTGAAGTGTTAGATAAAACTTTGAAAGAGGTAAACAGCGATTACGATGCAAAAAGATATAAAGATTTAACTCTTGAAATGCCAACACTAACCATTGCTAGAGATGGGTTATTTATGGATTGGATGAAAAGTCGAAATAAAGTTGGTGGACAAAATAAAGTGCCTCGTTTGTCAAACAATAGAGATATTATAGATGATATATTAAAACTAAATAGATAGTTTGTGGGTGATGGTTTTTGTTTCCCGCAAAGGCTGAGAAAAAAATAGAATGACGGTTGTTTATGTAGGAGTGTTTTTATGTGGTCGACCGTTAAAATTTGTGGAAAAATATTGCCCACAGATCTCACGGATTTACACAGATTTTTTTCTAATATTTATGTACCACACCTATAAAATTTTATTCCATACAATCTACAATCTTTATTATAAAAATTACATACCTACAGCGTTGATGCCCCTAACCCCTAACCCCTAATCCCTAAATCCTAACATATCACACCTACCGCGAGTATATTCATATTTCTACAAAGATATCACGCCTACGGTGTTTATATTATAAAATACAAACTGTGGCAGATAAGCTAATATCCGTATAAATTAACTTGTTGTAGAAACTTATTTTATTAGGTTTGTTGATTTAATTTTGTAAATTTGTAGTATATTATATATGGATTTAGTTTTTTTATATTAAATTTATATACCTATGATAAAATCAAATTTTAATATTGAAAAGGCAAAAGCTTCTGTGTTATTTATTGTAAATAATATTGGAGAAACTGATTTATTGAAAATATTTAAGATTTTATATTTTGCAGAAAGAAATCATTTAGCAAAGTATGGTAGATTTATTTTTAATGATGAATATGTTGCAATGAGAAATGGACCAGTTCCATCAAAACTATATGATTTATTTAAGATTGTAAGAGGAGAGTTGCCAAAAGAAGAATTTTATAATGATTTTGTAAAAGCTTTTGAAGTAAAAGAACGTTATATAGTTAGTGCGTTAGAAAAGCCTGATTTTGATGAATTATCTAAATCAAATATTGTGTGTATAGAAGATGCAATTAGAGATAATCATTCATTAACTTTTGAAGAGCTATCATCAAAGTCTCATCAATATGCGTGGAAAAATGCAAATAAAGATGATTATATGAATTATTTAGATATTGCAAAAGAAGGTGGCGCAAATGAAGAGATGATCAAATATATTATTGAGAATAAAGAAAATTCACAATTAGTTGTAGCATAGTTTGAATGGGAAGTCTAGCGGATTTTTTTCCAAAAGGAATGAAACAAGAGGTAGCCAATTTTAATTTAGAAGTTGGAAACGTAATTAAATGCTTTACTTTACATACAAATCCTCCAAAAGAGAAAAGATTCGTTATCTTAGGGACAAACGATAAAGGAGATTACGTTGGTTCTGTGTTTATCAATAGTAATATAAATTTTAATATTATTAATAGTCAGGAATTATTAGAGTTGCAATATCCTGTAAAGTGTCAAGCTAACAGTTATTTAGATTACGATAGTTTTATTGATTGTAGTGAATTATTTGAGTTTGATAGGCAAAATTTATATAATTTATTAATAAAAGAACCAGAAAGAGCTTTAGGCAAAGTATCTTCAGGAGATTTAGAAATCCTTTTGCGTTTAGTTAGGTCTTCACCAATTATAGAACCAAAAATATTGAAAAAATATAAATTGAATTAAAGATAGATATTAAGTTTTTATTTTTATCTACTATAAGATTATCGATAACTCACATTTATTTTATCGCAAATAAGTAGCGATAAAACCTTTGCGTTCTCTGTGACTCTGCGGTTAATTATTCAAATAATCTGCGTAAATCTGTGGGAAATAAACCTTTAATTAACAAGAAACCTTATTAAAGCTTTTTAAAGAAATCTTAAATAATACTTATTCTTATTTAAGTTTTTCACCAAAATCTTTAATAAGGAAATCCTTATTAAAGTTTTTAAAATAAAATATTACAAGCGAACTATAGAAATTAATATTACAAAAAAAAATGGCGACTTGCCAATGTAACTTTTGCAAATCGCCATTTCTCATAAATAATCAGTGCCTTTTCTAAATTAGAAAATATTTTATCTAAATAAATCTAGATATTTTTCAAAGAGATAAGTTCTCCCTCTCTGTCCACCAGATGTCTCTTTTAAAATGCCAAATTTCTCTAAATCAGCAATTAGTTTATATGCAGTAGGCATTGAAACATCGACTATATTGCTCACTTTTTCCGCATTTATCAATGGGCGTTCATACAATCTATTGATAATTTTATTAGCATTTGAAGCACGACTCCCTAATGTTTGAATCATTTCATCAGTAGATTTTTGCAGTTGTAAAGTCTTGTCAAATGCTTCTATTCCACTCTCTGCAGTTTGAATAATTCCTACTAAAAAGAATTTAAGCCACTGCGTTAAGTCATTTTTCTCTCTTACAATTGTTAGATTATCATAATAGAGTTTCCTGTTTTTCTCAAAAAAGTCTGATAAATACAATATCGGTCTTTGCAAAAGCCCTTGACTAACTAAATATAAGGGAATTAACAATCTTCCCACTCTTCCATTTCCATCAAGAAACGGGTGAATTGTTTCAAATTGATAATGTACTAAACCAATTTTTAATAACTGTGGAAATCTAATGGTATCATTATGCAAAAATAGTTCTAAATCACCCATCAAATCAGGAACAGAGGAATGTACTGGTGGCACAAAAACTGCATCGTTTAAAGTTGCTCCTCCTATCCAGTTTTGACTTTTTCTATACTCACCTGGCTGTTTTCTCTCACCTCGTACCCCTTGTAACATAACCTTGTGAGTTTGGCGAATTAGTCTAGTCGAAAATGGAAGTTCAGCTAAAGAGTGAACAGCAAAATCCATTGCTTTAATATAATTTTGCACCTCTTCCCAATCATTTCTTTTATCTAACGGCACTTCGCTTTGCTCAAGAAGTGTATCCTCTATATTGGTTTGCGCTCCCTCTATTTTACTACTCTGTGTAGCTTCTTTAGCAATGTGCATTGTTATGAACAAATTCAAATTAGGAACATATTTTGAATACATATCAAGCTTGCCCAACTTACGATCTGCATCGCCAAGTAGTTCAAGCAATTCCATATTGTCTATATTCATTTGTCTATTGATATATCGTGGTTGAAAACTCTTGTAATAACCTTGATTGATATATCTTCCTGATCTAAAATTTTTCATAACTAAATCTTTAATAAGAAATGACGCTATTAAAGTTTTTTACAAAATTCTTTAATAACAGCATCATTTAATAAAGATATTAATAGTTTTTTTAAATAGCAAG
>CAZHHH010000167.1:0-5194 GCA_964532085.1 uncultured Marinilabiliaceae bacterium | reverse complement strand
CATAGGATAGCCATATATTAAAAAACTCATTAAAAGGTGCTTCGGGAGTACCTGCTACCATCTGTTCTTTAATATTGGTGTTGTTTAGCTGAAAATAATCTGCTTGCTGATTCATATATAAAGCATCAAAAGCATTCATTCCATAACCTGAAATTGGTTTTTGAGCTATTAGTTGTGAAGTAACTTTCCACATAAGAGTTCTGCCATTTGCAGAAGCCTCTTTATATTTAAAAAGGGAATAGCCAGATATCGCAAGCGTTGCCACAAGAATAGAAAATAAAATAAGAACTCTCTTATGAAATATTTGCGATTTTAGCTTTGTTAATAAGTTATATCTAACTGTAAAAACATACGTAGCTCCCATAAAAGTTGCTATCCATGCAGCACGCGATTGGGTAGGAGGTAGGATAATCAGATTAATAAATAAGAGACACCAAACGATAATTCTTAATAATTTAAAAATCCATTTATATCTTGTCTCTATTATGTTTAATTTTTCAAAATAGAGAACTAATGCTATTAAAATAGGAATAGAAAGAGCCACATATCCAGCATACGGTCCTGGATTAAAGAATGTGCCAGTTATTTGGAAAAGATTATGTAAACTTGATTTATAGCCATAAAGCTGTTTTAGTCCAATAAAAGATTGATAGGAAGAGGATAAAATTAAAATAATGGCTAATGAGATAACTGTCAGTTTTTTATTAATTGTGGATCTAATAAAGAGATAGGTTGTTGTCCATATTAAAATTGTATATATAAGTAAATCAGTTGTTATATAAGTTGTATTTTGAATAAGAACATTATTTGCAAAAATCCAGCTTATAAATAGGATAGTTAATAAATCTATTATGGTGAATTTAATATTTCTTTTTGTAATGAGTGAAAAGAGAATTAAAACTAAAGAGGGTAATAGCAAAACTTCGAGAGTTCTCTCTTTTGCAGTTACAATGCCATTATATAACGTATAATCAACAGAAGTTGTTAGCCATATAAGAAATGTCGCTAAAACAGTTATTAGTGTTATGTTATATGTTAAGTTTATTCTTTGCATAAAGTTAGGTTGTATATTAATTTATTTTATTCATAAAAGTTTAAAATAGACTAATAAATTCGTTAAGTTGTTATTACAAACAAACAAAAGATTTTTGTATTAAACAAAAAAAAATGATTGGGGGGGGTAATTTAGAGTTGTTCTAAATAGTGTCAGATTGTGAATAGAGTGTTTGTGTTGTTTTAAGTCATTTTTATAACTTAAATATTATTTTAATAGCTCATTACTTTTTAGAGTTAATTATTTTATAAAATAGTTTTAGCATTTCATTATTTATCCACGGTTTACCAACCATTTTAATTCTATTTTCTTTGTCTATTAAAATGCCAGCATCTACAACCCATTGTGGAATCTCTATATTTTACTATAAAAACTTATTTTCATTATCAAAAATTATATAGAACTTATCTTGAATAACTTTCTGTTGAAAAACTCTTGACATAAAGTTTGAATAACTATCTCCTTGAATTATAAACAAGAGTGTGTGATTATTAGGCGTTGATATTGAATCTATTTTCTGTTGCCATTCAATAAAGGTGGGGTAACAGGGTTGACATCCATCCTTTAAATAGATAAGGGATAGATAATCAAATTCTTTTCTAAAATCACTAAATACAAAAGAAGCACCTTGCTGTTGTACATACTCAAAATTGTCTAAAATCAATTGAGAGTTGATAACTTTTTTTAGTTCTTTCTCTTGCTGTGTTGGTTGAGTGCAGGAGAAAAGCAATAGAAAAATTATGGTTAAAAAAGTAATATATGATTTCATTATATTTTTTTATTAATGATTTTTATTTTTGCTTCATATCTAATCTCTTATACTTAAATCACAAGTAATGTATTTTTTGATTATCATCTTAAGTTATATAATATTAGTTATTAATCATTTTCAATTTTAGCAAGATCTATCCGTTCAAAGGGAAGTTGATCATGATCATATAAAGGGTTATCTATATGAAGAGCTATAAATAAGCCATCTTTACAAATAAAACTCATAAATGGATTGTATTTTTTTGTTGGGAATATTGTTTCTCCAATTATCTCTAGCTTGTCGTTTAGTATCATTATAGAAAACTGTTCTGGATACTCCCAGCTTTTCTGCACATTATCAATATCTTCTACCTTTGTTCCAAGATAAAAAAAACGATAGTAGCAATTTCTATATTTATCAAAAATAAGACTATAATACTGTGGGTTTTCTGCTAAGTGCTTCATCTGAATGTTTATTGGTAAGTATCTGTTATCAGGATCTGTGTTATTGAGACGTTTATCACTTTTAACACTTTTATTAGGTTTGGTAATATATTCCCCGTCTTGATTTTTATAAAAGATGTTATCAGAATAATCTAATGAGTAGATATATTCGTGGTCATTATATGCACGACTAAATTTTGATAAATTACGAGCCGTTTTAAAACTAAATTCTGGATAAAGAGAATAGCTTACAATTGAATCTTTTTCTAGATCATACGTGAAATCTAATATTTCATTAGGCAGAGATTCGTTATTTTCATCTCCATAAGGATAATAACAGCTTAAATTAATTTGATTATTATGAACATTCGCTACATTGCTAATAAAATTGTATAGTGGTTTTATGCAAGGGTGCATACCAGAATTTAGAACATCCGACACTTGATATTTATTTTTTATTACTCCACTTGTATCTGTAAGGAAGAAACGATCCACATAAGTCGCTGAGACAACAAATATTGAGTCTAGATTATGGACATGTACACCACGATATCCTCCTATTCCTTGTGGTCCATCTCTTTCAAATTTTATTCTTTTGTACAATAAACCTTCTGGATAAGTAAAGATAATTAATTCATTTAGATTGCTATTTCCATAAAAAATCCATGCTGAATCATTCTCTTCATAACAGGTTAAATAGTATGTGTAAGGATTGATTGAACCTTTTGTTGGAATAGAATAATAATTTCCACTTGAATGGAGGTTATAATTAAAAATATTTTCTTTTGAAGTGCATGACAATGCAAAACTTGCAAGTATTAAACATATTATGTAACGTTTCATTTCTTTTCTATTTTAAAGTTAACAAACTTCAGATAATCAGCGTCAAATTCTGGATGATTAACGTGTAGCGAAAAATGTAATCCATCTTTATTTATGAAGTAGGTATCAGGATTATAATGGTCTTCGGGCATTAAAGTTTCGCCAATTGCTTCAAATTGCTCATTAATAATCATTACTGAAAACACTTTTAAATTATCTTTCATAATCCAGTAATATTCTAATGTTTGATTTTTATCTACTTCATAACCAGGATAAAAAATCCTGTAATAGAGTTTTTTGTATGGGTCATATAATAAAGAACTATATTTCTGCATTTCAATAGAAATCATAACAGATTCTCGTAGATCACTACCTACACCTAAATCTGTAAATGTTCGGGGTGCATATTTGCTTTTACAATAATACTCTTTATGTGGATTATTTTGATTATAAACAAAAAGGCTGTGGTTATCTAAAAAAGAATATACAATAATAGAATCATTAACTACTCTTGAAGAGCCATATTCATGACCTTTTTTCTTAGGATATAAATTCTTACTTAATGTAATAGAATCATCCTCTAATTCATAAATCAACCCCATAGGTAATGTTTCAACTATTTCGGGTTTAAATTCAATAGAATATGTTGGTATAAGTAATCTGTTATTTTGATTAATAGTTCGATTATATATATGAGAATTATTTGGATTAATTGCAATGAGTATATTTTCATCAATATGATCGTGTAATTTTATTCTTTTCAATACTTTACCTTTGCTATTAGTTAGAATCATACCAAAATGGTTAAACAGAAATATCGAGTCTAAGTTATGTATATAGAAACCATTTAAATTGCCAATTCCATCAGGACCATACTGCTGATATCTTACCATTTCTATTTTTTCTCTGCTTTTTAAATCAAATAAATGGAGGTCGTTCATATGTGCATAAATAAGGTATTCCATTCCATTTTCTGTATAATAATCTAAATTATTAGTCACAGGGTCAACACTCTTTCCTATATGGATATTAATTAAAGAATCACTTTTAATCAGTTCATATTCAGTTTTTTGTGTTGTTCTGTCTGAACAAGAAACTAACAGTGTAAAAAGAAGTAGGAGAATAATTAGATAACAATATTTTTTCATAAGTAAGGTTATTAGTTAAATGGAACTTTAAAAATAGTAATTATTTAACAATTAATTACAAAATGAAGTCCAAAAATTTTTATTAAAAAATCAATTGTAAAGACAAACGGCAGTCTGTCTCAACGATTAGAATATTATCTTATAAAATCATTTTTGTAATTTTTGAAAAATAATATAATTTAGCATAGAATTAATAAACTAAAGGAGATGAAAAATTATTTTTTAATATTGATACTAATTCTCTTAGTATCAATAGAGCAATTTGCCGCTAATAATCCGCATAATAGTGATTTGTTTTGGGTCGTTACGCCTAATAGTAAAGATTGGACATATAATATAGGCGAAGATGCAATTTTAACTTTTTCTATATACAAATATGGAGTTCCAATTGATGAAATAGAGGTTAATTATACAACAGGTTTAGAGCTGATGCCAGCTGAAACTAAAGGTGTTTTTAAAATTAAAAATGGCGTTGGAAAATTAAATATTGGAACTTTAAAAAGTAGTGGATTTAAAGAGAGCCGTCTCTCAATTAATATAGATGGTAAAACTGATAAACATCATATAAAAGTTGGTTTTGAACCTGAAAAAATTGTGCCTTATACTAAACTGCCAAAGGATTTTATAAGTTTTTGGGAATCAGAAAAAGCTAAGGCTGAAAAATGTCCTTATTATATTGAGAAAACTTATGAACCAAAATATTCTTCAGATAAAATAGATTGCTACTTAGTTAAAATTCAAGTTCATAAACGAGGTGAATTTGTTTATGGCTATTTAACTATGCCCAAAGCGAAAGGTAAATACCCTGTAGTAATAGCACCTCCAGGCGCAGGCGTAAAACCTATGGACCCACTTAAAGACCTTTTCTATGCAGAAAATGGTTTGATTCGTTTTGATATGGAAATTCACGGAATTAGACCAGATTTATCCCGTGATGATTATACAGAGATTTCACGTGCTTTTGGTCGTGGAAATA
>CAZHHH010000166.1:0-5211 GCA_964532085.1 uncultured Marinilabiliaceae bacterium | reverse complement strand
ATATTATAATCCCAAACTATAGAGCCCTTGTAAATTAATCTGTTTTTTCTCAAAACTCTTTTCTTTTTGAGTTCTTTACGTTTTCTATTAAAAAGTGAAAACTTCTTGAAAAAATCTACGTGGGCTTTATGAATAGCCAAACTGTTTTTGCTCTGTTTTATTCGTAGGAAATTTAACAGTGCAACAAAATCAATAATCATTCTTGCAAAAAGTAGAGGATATACTTTAACCCCATTAACATTTTTCAAAAGTAGAAAAAGATTGTTTCTAAAGTTTAAAAATGTCTTTCGCTCGTTTAGATAATCTAATGTGCCACCGCCAACGTGATAAACTGTACTTTGTGGAATATATATTATTGCATATCCAAAATTCTGAATTCGCCAACACCAATCAATCTCCTCCATATGTGCAAAAAAATCAGGGTCTAAACCGCCAGATTCTAAAAACAGTTCTCGTCTAACAGTCAATGCTGCACCGCTACCCCAAAAGACTGGAATTTCATCATCATATTGCTTTTCATCTTTTTCAATGGAGTCAAAAATTCTACCACGGCAAAATGGGAAGCCCCATCTATCAATAAATCCACCAGCTGCGCCAGCATATTCAAAGTATTCAGGATTGTTGTAATCTTTAATTTTTGGAACCACCGCTGCTGTTTTTGGATTGTTGTCCAAATGATTTAAAAGTGGTTCAATCCATCCTTTTTCAGGAACAGCATCTGAATTTAACAGCGTTACATATTCGCAATCAAGTTGAGATAATGCACGATTATATCCCTCTGCAAAACCATAATTCTTATCAAATTCTATAATTTTTATGGTAGGGTGATTTTGTTTTATCCAATTAACGGAATTATCAGTTGAGTTATTATCTGCCACAACAATGAAAGCACGACTATCATCACTGTTTTCAATTACTTTTGGAAGAAATTTCTCTAAAAGAGATTGAGTATTCCAATTTAAAATTACAATTGCTAACTTGTTATTACTCATAAACTGTTGATTTCATTGATTTAGGGTTATAAAGATGTTGATACTTCCACCTTTTATGTGACCATAACCAATATTGTGGTTTCTCATTAATTTGTTCTTCCAAAAGTCTTACGTGCCATTCAGTTATACTAAATTCAGGGTCAGATTCAACATTGCCGGGATATGGAATAATTGTGATTTGATATTTTCCACGCCTTAACTTTTCCATTTTCCAATAGACAATATCAGCTTTTGCAAGTTTACACATTTTTTCTGGACCCAATATTATTGGAGTGTGCTGATTTAGAAAAGTTGTCCAATAGTTTAGTTCAAATTTACTTGGGCTCTGGTCTGAAATTAATCCAAGAATAAATCTTTCGTCATTTTTTCTAAATGTAACTATACTTCTTGCAATTGTTCTAATTGGAATATTTAAAGAGTTATAAACGCTTCGCAATTTTAGCATAAAGTCATCAAATGGCTTGTTTTTTAATGGGCGATAAACTGCAACACCTTTAGCATTGTCTATGTGCAAACTTACAGTCGGTGCCCATTCCCAGTTACCATAATGACCTAAAACGGCAATAACATCTTTCCCTTTATCTATGCTTTCTTGAATAGCTTCTGCATTTTTTACAATAACTCTTTTTTTGATTGATTTATGACTAATTGTAAGTAGTGCAATAGTTTCAACAAATAAATCGCAAAAATGACGATAAAATTTAGCTCTTATTTTTCTGATTTCTCTGTCGCTTTTCTCTGGAAATGAGTTTTTTAAATTTGTGGTAATAACTTTTCTGCGATATCCAATAATTAAAACCAAAACGAAAAACAGGTCTGCAAGAAGATATAAAATAGGCATTGGCAAAATTGAAATCGGCAATAACAATGCCCTATATAGCTGACTTTTAAATTTTATTTTTTTCTCTTTGCTCATTATCTTTTAACTTGTTTTCGATATAAGTGTATGCTCTTCTATATTAGATAATGTTTAAGAGCTGTAAATATAGCCCCCTTTAGGGGGTTGGGGGTAAATTAATTTTTTTTGCCCCTAAATTAGCTTCGCAGAACGTTGTTTCCCACTCGCCTGCGACGAGACGCAGTAAAAGGGGGCTTTTAGTTCTACTAAAACATTATCTTTAGATGAATAAAAGTAGTATAATTATTATAAAAACTTTACATCAAATTTATTTCTTTAGAAAATCTTCAACTTTCTCTTGAAAAACATTGTAAATTTTGCTGTTTGTTGCAATAATTTCTCTTCCAAAAAGGAAATCATCATTGCCAGAAAAATCACTAACTATTCCACCCGCTTCTTTCACAATAATTGCTCCAGCTGCAACATCCCACGGCTTTAAATTGTATTCATAAAAAGCATCAAATCTTCCACAAGCAACATAGGCTAAATCGGCCGCAGCACTTCCCATTCGTCGCATTCCGTGACTGTTTTGCATAAAAAAGTGTAGAGATTTAATGAACTCATCCATTAAACTAAAGTTTGAATATGGAAAACCAGTTGCAATTAGTGAATCTTCAATTGTAGCATTTTCTGTTACAGATATTTTTTCACCATTTAGCCAAGCACCACCGCCTTTGTATGCTGAAAAGCACTCATCTAAACCGACTTCATAAATAACACCAACAACAATCTCATCATTTTTTGTCAAAGCAATACTGATACAGTATGGGAAAAGTCCGTGAATAAAATTTGTTGTACCATCAATAGGGTCTATTATCCAATTATAAATCTCGCCTTTCTCTGTTTCTGTCTCTTCTTCAGTTATAAATCCAGCCTCAGGAACAATGTTTTTTAAAGATTCTATTATTCTTTTCTCAGCCTCTTTATCATAAAAAGTAACAAAGTCATTTTTGCCTTTTATTTCAATTGTTGGAGAACTGTTTGCTCGCTCAGTTCTTAAAAAATCACCTACTATTTTTGCAGCTTTTGATACTTGCTCTACAATACTTTTATAATCCATTGTTTTTTTTGTAAATATATTAAAAAAAGTAGAGATGCACGGTGGTGCATCTCTACAAAATGTCATTCAAATTTTAATATATTTTACTTCATATACTACATCTCAAAAATCGAATCATCAATCTCACTATTGATCAATATCTCTGAAACTGTTATCTCCATAACTTGTCCAGCCATTGACTGCTCAAATTCTTTTGGGAATTTTATTCCATCAACAGAGTCATAGCTTTTATAAGTAATTACTACTGAACCTTGCTCGGAATCATTAATTTCCTTTACTCTCAAACCTGTTTCCACATCAAAAAAGTGTATAGAAGTGTTGCCAACTGGATTTGTAATAGCAACTTTGTAAGCATCTTTGCCATCAACTGGCTCAATCTCTCTAACTTTTAAGCTAAATCCTAGGTTTTTATAATCTAACTCTGGGAAAATGATAGCACTAATTTTAAGATTTAATAAATCATCTCCTTCAAACTCTTGCTGCCCCATTGGCGAAGCAACAAGCCCTTTTTCTCCGTCAAATATTTGTTTGGCCATTGTGTTTCCAGCCATCTGGGTTTCAACCATCAGTTTTTTTGACTCTTTTTGATGACTTATAATTTGAATTTCCATTCCTTGCATAGAAAATGAAGATTTTGTAACCATTGATTTTACATTGCTTAATGCATCTTTGCCACCAATAGCTTCAATATATTTATTAATAATTTCCTCTGCAGAAACGTCTATCTCTACATCAGATTTTACAACTTCATTTCCATAAAAATCATACTCTTTAACTTCTCCATCTGGCGAGAATTTTTTCATAGATTCTTTAATGGCATCTACATTTCCAACAGCTAAAATAAGAGCATTTTCTGGTTTCAAATATTTCTGAGCCATCTCTAAAATATCCTCTTTTGTAACAGCATTTAGTCGCTCTAAATATGTTTCATAGTAGTTCTTAGGAAGATTATAGCGTTCAATGTTTAATGCAAAATTAGCTATAGCTCTTGGATCTTCAAGTGAGCGAGAAAAACTTCCAGTCATCATATTTTTGACTAAATTTAGCTCTTCATCTGTAACTTTGTTGGTTCTAATTTCATTTATTTCATAGAGCATTTCTACCAAAGCACTGTCTGTTACCTCCGTGCGTACTTGCGCAGATGCTGAAAAACTTCCAATTCTTTTGTCAGTGCTAATTCTAGAATAAGCTCCATAAGTGTATGCTTTGTCCTCTCTAAGATTTTGGAAAAGTCGTGCATTAAATGAACCTCCTCCTAAAATTTGATTCATTACAGAAACTTTTATTCCATCTGGATCACCAGTATTAAGCGATATATTGTGTGAAACAGAGATTATAGATTGATTACCACCATCTTTATTTGCAATGGCAACAACTGGTTTGTCAAAATCTTTAGGAAGATTATATGTCTCTTGTTTTACAGTTCCTTTTTTCCATTTGTTAAAATATTTCTTAGTCTGCTTTTTAGCATCTTTAAGAGTTATATCACCAATTATTACTAAATAAGCAATATTTGGTTTAAAATAAGTGTTGTGATAATCAACTAAGTCTTCACGATTAATATTTTTTAGAGAAGCCTCACTTATAATTTCACCATAAGGGTCATCAAGTCCATACCTTAATGCTTTGGAAACATTTCTAGATATTGCAGATGGTTCATTCTTATCAGCTTGAAGTGCAGTTTCATTTTGACGAATAGTTTTATCAACTTCTTCTTGTGGAAACGTTGGATTTAAAAGCACATCAGCAAAGATTTCTAAAAGTTCTTCACTGTGTGATTTTAGTGATCTTCCATAAATTCCATTTGAGGAGGTGGAAAGATATGCACCAATAAAATCGATATTTTCATCAATTTCATCTTTACTTCTTGTTTTAGTACCAGATTTCATAAGTTCACCTGCAAGACCTATATAGCCTTTTTTATTTCCTCCTTTTATTGGGTCAAGATCAAGAACAAGATTATAAGATACTGCAGGAACATTGTGATTTTCTATTACAAAAACCTTTAAACCATTTTTTAATTTAAAAGATTTGTATTCTCCAATATTTACTTTTGGTGCAGGACCAGCTTCGGGGCGCACACTTCTATCCAACTGAGCAAAAAGAGATGTTGTAAATAGAAATGCAACTATTGTATATATGAATTTATTCATTTTTTGATTTTTTAAAATTATATAATTTAGTTTTGATGAGGTAGATAATATAATACTACTCTATTATCTGCATTAAAATATTGTTTAGCAACTCTTTGGATATCTTCT
>CAZHHH010000165.1:0-5224 GCA_964532085.1 uncultured Marinilabiliaceae bacterium | reverse complement strand
TTCTCAATATAATCTTCGTAAGTTACCAGAATCATATTTTTCTGATAAAATATAACATTACTATCATAGTTATAAGAGTCTCATAAGGTCAAAATGATTTTATGAGACTTTTCTTTTTTCTATTTTGATGTGTGACTATTTGTTTAAATGTTTATGATATTATTTTAATTTCTATAACATTTGTTGAAATTTAATTGGTTTTAATAAAGTTTTTTCTAATTTTACATATCGGGAACGTTAACGGAAATGATTTTTGAATATAATTATTGTTAATAATCATAGTTATTTATCTTTAAAACGTTAACGTTCTTTATAAAATAGCTCTTTTTATGCTTGTTGCACTGTGGTTGTACGTTCTTCGTGTTCGTCAACGGTGTTGATTAAGTGAGTGTTAGCTATTTCTGAGGAAAGTGTATAAAATTAAGTATAACTTATTAAAATAAAAGAGTATGTTATTAAATCGTCAAACAGCGGCTGAGGCAAAATCGTATCCAACTAGGATACTTCAATTTGGGGAAGGTAATTTCTTGAGAGCTTTCACAGATTGGATTGTACACGTGATGAATAAAGAGGTTGATTTTAATTCTGGAATAGATGTAGTTCAGCCTTTATCTTTTGGTATGGTTGATGCTTTAGAAAAGCAAGATAATTTATACCACGTTTTACTTAAAGGTATTAAAGATGGAGAGCCAGTTCAGGAGTATGTTTTAGTTGATGCTATAAATAATTCAATTAATCCATATGAAGAGTATGCAGAGTATGAAAAATCTATTTTAAATCCTGATTTAAGATTTGTTGTTTCTAATACTACAGAGGCTGGAATTAGTTGGGATGGTTCTGATACATTAGATATGGAGCCACAAAATTCATTTCCTGGCAAAGTAGCATCTCTATTATATAAAAGATTTAAGCATTTTAACGGCGATTCTTCAAAAGGGTTAATATTTTTCACCTGTGAGTTGATTGACAGAAATGGCGATATGCTAAAGAAATTTGTTCTACAACACGCAGATAATTGGAAACTAGAAGATGAGTTTAAAAATTGGGTAAATGACTCTTGTTATTTTGCAAATACATTAGTTGACCGAATTGTTCCTGGTTTTCCAAAAGAAGATATTGAAGAGATTCATAAAGAACTAGGCTTTGAAGATAACCTTGTTGTTGTAGGTGAATATTTCCACTTTTGGGTAATTGAAGCTCCAGAATGGGTTAAAGATGAATTTCCTGCAGAAAAAGCTGGACTACAAGTTAAATTTGTTGATGATATGACTGCATATCGTGAGCAAAAAGTTCAAGTTTTAAATGGTTGTCATACTGGAAGTTATGCTGTTGCACATTTAAGTGGCATTGAAACAGTAAAAGAGGCTTATGATGATGAGCAAGTTGGTGCATTTATGCGTCAATTAGTTTATGAAGAGGTTGTGCCTGTTTTGGAAGGTGATGAGGCGGAGCTAAAAGATTTTGCTGATAAGATTTTAGAACGTTTTGCCAATCCATATATTCGCCATCTGTGGCAAAGTATTGCTCTTAATGCAAACTCTAAATGGGAAACTAGAAACTTACCAACTTTATCGAGTTATCACGAAAAGTTTGGTAAATATCCTGCAAGAACATTATTCTCATTAGCTGCCCTTATTGCATATTTTAGAGGCGAAGTTGATGGAAAATCTTATGATATTCAAGATGATCAATGGTTGATTGATTTTTATAAAGAAGCTTGGGCGAAATATGATGGTAATAAAGAGTCTTTAAAAGGGTTAGTGGAAAGCTTCTTGAAATTAGAGCAGCTTTGGAAAAAAGATATGACTCAAATGCCTGGTTTAGTTGATGGTGTAACAGATTACCTGTCAGATATTTTAGAAAAAGGTATGAGAGAGGCTCTAAAATCAGTGTTGAGCTAAAAATAGAACTTATTTTGAATCATTAAATAATATAAAGTTATGTCGAAATTTTTATTGATAAATCCTGCAGATAATGTTGCAGTTTGTCTTGATAATATGCCAGCTGGACACAACGCTAATATTGAAGGTGGTGTTGAAGTAACTCTTTTAGAAGATGTTCCTGTTGGACACAAAGTGGCACTTGTAGATATCAAAAAAGGGGAAGATATTTTAAAGTATGGATATCCTATTGGTCATGCTTCAGAAGATATTAAAAAAGGAAGTCATGTTCATACACATAATGTGCAAACAAATCTTTCTGATGAACTAGAATATCGCTTCGACCAAAAATTGGAGGAGTTAGATATTGAGAAGAGAGATTTAACTTTCAAAGGTTATAGGCGTGCTAATGGTAATGTAGGAGTTAGAAATGAATTGTGGATTATTCCAACTGTTGGATGTGTAAATGGACAAGCACAACAAATAATTGATCTTTTTATTAAAGAGGTTAATCCTACTGATATTGATGCAATTGAGGTGTTTAAGCATAGCTATGGTTGTTCTCAACTTGGTGATGACCATGAAAATACTCAAAAAGCATTAGCTAGTATGGTAAATCATCCAAACGCAGGTGGTGTTTTAGTTATGGGATTAGGTTGTGAAAACAATCAAATTTCAGAACTTAAAAAATTCATTGGTGATTATGACGAAAATCGTATTCGTTATATGGTAGCTCAAGAAGTTAGAGATGAAATTTCTGTAGGAGTTGAAGTTCTTAAAGAGATTTATGCAGAGATGCAGAAAGATAAGAGAGAAGATGTACCTATTTCTGAACTAAAAATTGGTTTAAAATGTGGTGGATCAGATGGTTTCTCTGGTATTACAGCAAATCCGTTATTGGGTAGATTTTCAGACTTCTTAGTTGCAAATGGTGGAACTACTATTTTAACAGAAGTGCCTGAGATGTTTGGTGCTGAAACCATATTGATGGAAAGAGCTATAAATGAAGAGGTTTTTGAGAAAACTGTTCATTTAATCAATGATTTTAAAGCTTATTACAAAAGTCATGATTTGCCTGTTTATGAAAATCCATCTCCGGGTAATAAAGATGGTGGTATTACAACTTTAGAGGATAAATCTTTAGGTTGTACTCAAAAAGGAGGAACAGCAACTGTGGTTGATGTACTGAAATATGCAGAACCATTAAAAGTTAATGGACTAAACTTATTGTCTTCACCAGGAAACGATTTGGTTGCTTCATCGGCTTTAGGTTTCAGTGGCTGTCAAATAGTATTATTTACAACTGGTCGAGGAACTCCATTCGGTAGTTTTATTCCAACTGTTAAAATTTCTACAAACTCAAAGCTGTATGAAATGAAAAAGAATTGGATTGATTTTAACGCAGGAGATCTTGTTACAGGTAAATCAATGGACGACCTTTTAGAAGAATTTATAGAATATGTAATCAATGTTGCAAGTGGTCAAAAAGTAAATCATGAAATAAGTGGTTTTAGAGAAATGGCTATTTTCAAGAATGGTGTTACATTATAAAAATATTACTTTTATAGAGTATTACTTGTAAGTTTATTTATTGTTAATTAAAAACACCCTTATAATATCGATATTATAAGGGTGTTTTTTTTGTTATTGGGGTGTAAAATTGTGATTGAGGGATAAAAATAGGGGATAAATTTTATTTAAAGGGGTAAAAAAATAAAATCATAATGCATATTATCTAACAAGATAGTAGATTTGTTATAAATGTGATAAATTAAAATTTTAAACTTAATGTAATTATAAAACCAAATCTTATGACTGACGTTAATCAAAAAATATCGGTAGGGGAAAAAATAGGGTATAGCTTGGGTGACTTTGCTGCAAACTTAATTTTCCAAACTTTGATGACTTTTCTTGCCTATTTTTATACAGATGTATATAAAATTCCTTTAAAAACAGCATCATTGATAATTTTTATCGGTGGTATGGTGGGTGCATTTTTCACACCTGTTATGGGAATTATTGCAGACAGAACAAACACTCGATGGGGTAAATTCCGTCCATGGATTTTGTGGACATCTGTACCTTTTGGTGTTATTGCTATTTTAGCTTTTAGCACACCAAACTTTAGTCCTGCAGGGAAAATTGCTTATGCAATGACTACTTATCTTCTTCTTGTTTTGGTATATTCTGCAAATAATTTGCCTTATGCATCTTTAAGTGGTGTGCTAACAGGCGATATGAAAGAGCGAAATAGTATTTCGTCATATCGTTTTACCGCTGTGACAATAGCACAGTTTATAGTTCAAGTAATATTATTGCCTTTAGTTCTTATTTTAGGTAAAGGAGACCGTGCAATAGGATTTGAAAATGTAATGGGAATTTTTGCTGCTGTTGGTGTGGTGTTTTTTATCATTACATTCTTAACAACTAAAGAGAGAATTCTGCCTCCAGCTGAGCAAAAAACAAGTGTTGTGCAAGATTTGAAAGATTTAGTCAAAAATAAGCCTTGGATAATAATGTTAACTGTAACAGTTTTTATATTTATTACATTATCGTTAAAAGGTGGAATTTATATCTATTATTTTGAAAACTATCTCGATGAAGCCGCATTGTCAGCATTTTTAGGAAATATTGGTTTTAACAATATGATAGATGGATTAAATAATATGCTTACTAGCATTGGACTTCACGGATTTCATTGGCCTGAAGACCCTGCATCATCAAGCTTTAGTCTGTTTAATGCTTCAGGTATTATTTTGATGATAATTGCTATCGCAGTATCTAAACCGTTGGCTGATAAATATGGTAAAAGAGATCTTTTTATAGTTTCTTTAGCTATTGCTGCAGTTGCACAGGGTGCCTTTTATTTTGTTGGTCCAGAAAGTGTTGGAACAGTATTTATAGTTCAAATTATACATGGATTCTCTTATGGTTTAACTATTCCATTATTGTGGGCTATGGTTGCTGATGTTGCTGATTTCTCTGAATGGAAAAACAACAGAAGAGCTACAGCAATAATCTTTTCAGCAATGCTGTTTGGACTTAAAACAGGTTTAGCTGTAGGAGGTGCATTAGTTACAGGAATTCTGTCAGTTTATGGTTACAACTCTGAACTAGCTGTTCAGTCTACCAAAGCTATTAATGGTGTGCTTATGGCAATGAGTATCTATCCATTTATAACTTTTGCTATCGCATTGGTTGGTCTGTTTTTCTATGAAATTAATAAAGAGACAGAGGTTATGTTGGAGAGAGAGTTACGCGCACGTAGAACAGAAAGTTAATATTGAATTTTATAATATATATCTATGAGAAAATTATTATTTTTATTAGTTGTTTTAGTTTTT
>CAZHHH010000164.1:0-5253 GCA_964532085.1 uncultured Marinilabiliaceae bacterium | reverse complement strand
TCAAATGCTATTTTACCTCTATCATCTTCTACTTTTTCATGAGCTTTTACAACTCTTGGCTGAAGTTCAAAATTAACCTCTACCTTGTCACCACGCCTCCATCTTCTTTCAACTGATAAATATCCATTTACTAAATCTCCAGAGACTGTCTTACCATTTACTTTAACTTCGTAATTTGAGTTTACATTATCAACATACTCATATAAATCACTTGGTAAAACCTCACCTCTAATCCATCCTGGAATACGAATCATCATATTTACAGGTTTAGATGAAGCCTTTGTTACTACCACCGTAATATCTCCATCCCATGGATAGTTTGTGGTCTGTTTTAGTGAGATATTTCTTCCTTCTACTTTTAATGAAGCACTATTTGACATAAACAGATTTACATATACACTATTATCCTTTGTGGCATATATATACCCTGGCAGTGAGGGAATAAAACGACTTATGTTTGAAGGACAACATGCACAACCAAACCACGGCTGTCTATGTGCTGCACCTTGACTAAATTTATATTTTCCATCAGATTCCAATGGGTTTGGATAAAAGAACTCTCCACCATCCATAGAAACACCTGATATTAAGCCATTATATAGCGTTCGCTCAAGAACATCGTAATATTTTGCATCTCCGTGCAGTAAAAACATTCTATGATTCCAATAAACATTAGCTATTGCAGCACATGTTTCATTGTAAGCTGTTTTATTTGGCAAGTGATAATTTGGTCCAAAAGCTTCTCCATGATGTGTTGCACCAATTCCTCCTGTTAAGTAAATCTTTTTTGTTACAACATTTTCCCATATATTATCGATAGCTTTTATATAAGAGCTGTCGCCTATAATAGCTGCTACATCAGCCATTCCAGAGTACATATATGTAGCTCTAACTGCATGTCCAACTGCTTCATCTTGCTCTAAAACAGGCTTGTGCGACTGACTATACTCCTGTTTTATTGATGTATAACCTCTCTTATCTAAAAAGAATTTTGCTAAATCTATATATTTCTTTTCACCAGTTACTAAATACAATTTTGCTAATGCCATTTCTGCGATTTGGTGACCAGGAACAAATACTTGCTTTCCTGGAGCATCGCCTATTTCACGCTCAACATTATCTGCATATTTTATTGCAATATCTAAGAAATTACGTTTTCCAGTTGCATGATAGTGAGCAATTGCTCCCTCAATCATGTGACCTAAGTTATAGAACTCATGACTTAAATCTTCAACTTTTACCCAACGTCTATCACCAGCCCACTCATGCGGATTGTCTGGATTCATAGTACGGGAAGTAAAAAGATAACCATCAGTCTCTTGAGCACCTGCAACAATGGTTAATACACTATCTATATATTTATCTAACTTCTTATCTGGGTAAGTTTGCATTGAATAACTTGCACCTTCAATGGTTTTATAAACATCAGTATCATCAAAAGAGAGACCACCAACTTTATAAGTTGGACTAGGATTGGCTGCTTTTACGAAATTATCATAACGTCCTGTCTCCTCACACTTACTAAAAGCTAAAGGTATTGTTACATTACGATTTGCATCTAAACGAGCACCCCAAAATGTATCTGTAACTTTAACAGAAGTGAAATTCACAGGAGTATATGGATAACCCATATTTACATCTTTTTGCGAATAACTAAAAAATGTAATAAGCAATAATAATTGCACAAATAATAAATGCTTCATTTTCATCATTTTAAGTAATTAAGACAAATGCTTAATCTAAACACAGTATAAAAATAGTAAAAATTTCTTTACAAAGGTCTGTTTTACCTTTATAAATATATAAAAATATATTTACGGATTAATTAGATAAAGTATCAAATATTAGAAAATAGCTTTATCACAAACACTTTTGAAATAAATTTAAACATTGAAAAAAGTTTGCAGTAGCTTTCGAATGTACAATTTGGGTGGTATTTTATTCTAAAAATGTCACCTTTAATGAATATCATATGCTTACAACATTTACGTGATGGCATAAATCAACAAGAGTTAGTTTGCTTCAAATTTACAAACTAACTCTTATCTTCTAACATGGTTAAATCAAAAAAGACTACTAATTTTGAATTTAATATAGCAATATCAGTTATTGACTAATTCTTGATTTTAACCCACGCTTCATCAATCATTATTCCTCTATAATTATCACCTGAAACATTAGACATATAAAGACCTCTAAAATGAAGAGTGTCATTATTTATCTTAAAATCGTACATATTTGAAACATTTGATAAATTAACATTATCAACAAAATGTACAGTTACAAACGCTGTATCGCTTATTAGAGCATACAAACCACTATTATACACACTGTTATTTAAATTACGTGTTTCAAAGTGAGAGTTTTTTCTAAATTGAATAAGTCTAGTTTTATTATCTGACACTGGATGAGTACTAGTTTCATGGATTGAATCATTATTTGACTCATAAGTAACTTCCACTAATTTCCAAATTCCCAATAATGGATTTGAAGTATTTTCTGCAGATTGAGGCTTTAAATAATAAACTAAAAAAACCACAACAAAAAGGCTTAATAAAAAAATCAGGTTTTTTTTCATAGTATTAAATTTAAAATTAAATAGATTAGTAATTTCACTATACCATGAAGACAACCACGAAGAGATAACAGAAATTGATGGTTTTTTAGTAACATTTAATTCAAGAAACTCTGGCGCACTATAATCCATTGCTTTCAATATAGCTTTTAAAGTGTATGCTCTTGGCGTTACTTCTCCAGCCTCTATGCGTTGAAGTGTTCTTATATTAATTTCACACTTAGCAACAAGTTCCTCTTGTGTTAATAATTTTCTCTTTCGAATTTCTGCAATTTTTTTTCCTAAATCTGGTTGTTTCATAGGTTATGTAATTTAAAGCAAATTTATCGGTTAATTTTAAATTTAGTCATGACTTTACCACGTATTCTTTACGGCAATTTAACAAATTTATTAATATTTCAACTGACATTTAGGTGACACTCTACATATATTTATTTTACATTCTATCGTACATACTCACCAAAACCAGTGGTTTGATAAGTAAACATTTCTGAATTATCATCATAAATAAACAATGCCTCTACCCCATCAATAGACTCAATTAGTGTGATACTCTCATTTAATCCTTCAACCATACAAGCTGTAGCTAGTGCATCGGCTGTCATACAATCATCGGCAATAATTGTAGCACTAAGTAGATTGTGTTCAACTGGATATCCAGTTTTTGGATTAATTGTATGTGCATACTTTTTGCCATCTTTTATATAGTAATTTCTATAATTACCACTTGTTGCCATAGCTTTGCCACTAAATGCAACAACCATTTGCAGTTCTCTATTTTGCACTAATTTATCATCGATTGGTTTATCAATACCCAATGCCCATACTTTTCCTTTAGAGTTTTGACCGTTTGTTACAATTTCTCCACCAATTTCCACAAGTAAATTATTAACTCCTTTACTTTTTAGAAAATCAGCAACCACATCAGAGCTATAACCTTTAGCAATTGCGTTAACATCTAATTGAACTTCTGGTATCTCTTTTACAACTATCTCATTATTCAAAGAGACCTTTTCATAACCTACGAACTGTAATAATGAATCTATTTTTTCATCAGTAACCTCATCTGCTTTTGAAAAACCAAAGCCCCAAAGATTCACAATAGGTGCAACGGTTATATCAAATGCGCCATCGGTTAATTGAGCCAACTCATCTGCTCGTCTATATACCACACGGAAGAATGTGTCTGTCTCAAAAGATTCATTTCTGTTTATTTTTGATATTAAAGATGTAGAGTCATACGTGGATAACGAACTGCCAAAAGAGTCGAGTAAAAATACTATCTCATTATGATAATCTTTATCTGCTTCATATATAATATTATAAAAAGTACCAAAGATGCCACCTTGGTTTTGATAGAAACTTGATTTATTACAGCTTATAAAAGCAATCGATATAATAAATATTGATATATATTTTTTCATTTGATTGAAGTTAGAAAATTCTGAATTGACTATTAGGAAGATTAATTTATTTCATTACTGATTGATTTTTTATATTAGTCGTATATTAGGCTTACAGCCTGCATTTACAGAGTTCATATTAACCTGTGGCGGCGCCACAGGCTATCATACATAAGGCCTTCAGCCTAAAACATACGCAAATTACAACTAATTTGATAAAAGTCTCGCCCTGAAAGGGCAACATACATAAGCCCAAGGCAACCGCCTTGGGGTCATAATACGTATTAAAACTGCGCTCTGAAACCGTGTCTCGTCGAAGGCGAGAGAGCAACATAATAATAATTTTAGCATCAAACATTTTGAAATAACTTACTAATCACAAAATTTGTATATTTTTATAGAACAAACTAGCTAATGCCCAATTTCTATGACAATAAAAAAGTGCAAAGATTTAAGTTAATAATAAATCTTTGCACTTCATATTTTATCTTCTGTTTTTTATGAACCGAAGTCGTCAAAAGCAATCATCTCTTCATCAACTCCCATGTCATAAAGCATTTTGTTTACAGCGTCATTCATCATTGGAGGTCCACATAAGTAATATTCAATATCCTCTGGCTCCTCATGATTATTTAGGTATTCATCCAAAATAACTTGGTGGATAAATCCTACTGGTCCGTCCCAATTATCATCAGGCATTGGTTCAGAAAGACCAATTACAAATTTGAAATTAGGAAATTTCTTCTCAATTTCTCTAAAATGATCTTCGTAAAAAATCTCTTTTCTTGAACGAGCACCATACCAGAAAGTAACTTTTCTGCCAGTTTTTAAAGTGTGGAACAAGTGGAAAATATGCGAACGCATTGGCGCCATTCCAGCTCCACCACCGATAAACATCATCTCTCTATCAGTATCTTTGATAAAGAAATCACCATATGGCCCTGATATCATCACTTTATCACCCTCTTTAAGTGAGAATATAAATGAAGAACAGATACCAGGATTTACTTTTTGGAATCCTCCGTTTACTCTATCAAACGGCGGAGTAGCAATCCTAATATTCAACATTATAATATTCCCCTCCGCAGGATGATTTGCCATTGAATAAGCTCTATATGTAGGCTCTGGATTTACCATCTGTAGGTCAAACATATTGAATTTGTCCCAATCTTCACGATATTTTTCACCTATATCAAAATCCTTAAAATCAACTGTAATTTTAGGAACATCAATTTGAATATATCCACCTGATTGGAAATCTAATATTTCACCCTC
>CAZHHH010000163.1:0-5334 GCA_964532085.1 uncultured Marinilabiliaceae bacterium | reverse complement strand
CTATTTTTTATTTTTCAAATTATAATTTTCTGCTGCATTATAATGGTATTCTACTCTTCGGTTGGGACAATTTTCTCTGCTGCAGAGTTGGCAGTTAACAAATTCTATACTGCTGTGGAAACGCACTCCGCTCAAAGACTTTAACGGCAGCATAAGATAACTGTCTGTCAGCTGGACTCCAATTTTATTTAGTGGATCACCTAAAATACTGAACAGCTTTTTCTGTTGGCTGATAGGCCAATCTTCTAAAGAACCAGGATTCATATTAGAGATAGAACCAGGGTTATAGTGAGTTTCTAAATGACTTTCAAAAGCAGTAACTGCTGTTTTTAATGCCATTTCCATAATTTTATCCGCCCAAAATGCTGCTAACATGTCATCTAATGTATCGGCCCAATCAGCCAATTCTCTGCCGCATGTGAGCACATATGGATATATTTTTTGGGTCGATTCAAGATTAGTCCTTAATATCTGGCTGGTTAATTTAATACCATCTACTATTATATAATCATGACCTTTAGCTTCTATAACTGCTTCTTTATATACAGCTTTAGGTTTTCCAATTTGACTTGCTGTATGTGCCAGTGCTGCTAACTGTCGAGCCACATCACTTTCTGCATCTATATGAAATGTTTCTAACAATGAATTAGTGTCCACTTGAAAATTAATAGCATCTAAAATGTATATACTCATCTTTTAAGCCCCTTTTTGTTTTTTCTTAGGCTTTTGTTTGGGCTTTATCCCTAAAAACCCAAAAAGTCGATAAAGTATTCCTGAAAATCTTCTCTTGCAGATAGTTCTATATACTTGGCTTTTTCTTTGATGATTTCTGTTTCGGCTTTGCCGTCTTTAGATAAGAGTGCTATTTTGGCACCCATTCCTGCTCCATTTCCTATAGTATAAATCTTATCCCTAAAAGCTTCAGGTATAAGACCGATTTTTAGAGCGTTTCTATAATCCATGTAGTTTCCAAATCCACCTGTTAAATACACACAGGATATATCATTATAGGAAATACTCATCTCTTTCATCAATATTGCAATGCCTGCCGCAATGGCGGCTTTAGCAAGCTGTACTTCTCTTATATCTTTTTGCGATATATATATATCTTGAGAATTATCATTTTCATCTTTTTTTAATAGAAGTGCCGGCTGCTCATGTTTTAAAAACATTTTATTACTTATATTACTTGGGAATTTCTCCAAAACCTCCTCAGGAGTTAGCATTCTGCCGGAAGGTTCCAATAAGCCGGCTTTTAGCATTTGTGCTGTTACATCTATGATACCGGAACCACATATTCCTTTTGCCGATGTTCCACCTATGGTACTATAAGTTATATTATCATCTATAAACACTCTATTGATTGCACCTTGGACTCCACCTAACCCACATTCAATTCGGGCTCCTTCAAAGGCAGGACCGGCAGCGGTGGAACACACAAGCATATTGGTTTTACTGCCAAGCACTATTTCACCATTAGTACCAATATCGATTAAAAGATTTACCTTTTCGCTTTTATGCATATTACAGGCTAATACTGCTGCTGTAGCATCCGCCCCAACATAGCTGGATATACTGGGCAGTATGACAACTTTTCCGCCGCTGCATATATTGATATCTATGTCTTTAGCAGTAAATTCAATCTTTCTGCACACGACAGGGACAAAAGGCGATAGAGCAATGTTTTTCACAGGTAATCCTGCAAATATATGCATCATTACTGTATTGCCCACAAGGTCTATCTCATATATGTTTTCAGCTGCAATTTTATATTTTTGACAAAAGTGATTGATCATACGGTTTATTGCGTTTCTTATTAAGTCCGTCATCTGAGTCAATCCATTAGAATTAAGGGTATAGTCTATTCTCGTTATCACATCCGCTCCGTACTTTGATTGGGGGTTTAATGAGGAATATACACCTATCTGTTCTCCCGTGCTTAAATTCATCAAATAACCTACAATTGTTGTAGTTCCTATATCAACTGCTATCCCATATTTCTTATTTTCCGTATTATATGGTTCGACAGATAGAATTTGGTTTTCATACATTGCTACTGTAACCTTGAAATCACTGCTGCGGAGAACATTAGATATGTGCGGCATTATATCGTTGGGCATGGAGCCAATAGCCCCGATACTACTTTCTATTTGTTCTACATCACTGATTTGCTCTTGAATATCAGGTGCTTTAAGTTCTACTGCTCTTTTTTTAACGGATGGATTAACTGCTGTATTTACTTCACCTTCAGTTACTATTTGGGCATATCTTTCATGGATATCGGGTATCTCTACTGTCATGTCTTGATCTATAATAGTTTTGCAAGCCAAACGATACTGGGTACTTTCTGCAAACTCGTCAATTGTTTTCACTCTGCATTTACCACAAATTCCCATGCCACCACATGGGGAATCTATAATGAAATTATTCTGCAGCAAAAGCTCTAGAAGATTTTCGCCTTTGCCAGCTGTAATTATTTTCTCATTTTCTCCTTGATATACTCTTATTTTAAACATCTGTTTTTCTCCCTTGATAAAACAAAATACATTTCTCAAGCACAAGGTGGTATTCTAATGGTAACACTAATCAGCTAATTTGTATTGAAATATTTTAAGATTCTTTGTAGTTATTCTCTTACTGAACGCTTGAATCCTGTATATTAATTATTGAATACTAATGATTTTATATTTTGCATACCAACTATTATTACTGTATAATATAGACTGTATAATATAGACAAACATAATATGCAGAGTATGGTAAACATGCTGTTAAAAGATGTATCGTAAAGGGTGTGAAATAAGATTGGTGGATTTAAAGCAGTTAAAGAAAAAAGCTATACAAATCAGAAAACAAGCAATACAGATGACTTATAGGGCTAATGGGGGTCATCTAGGCGGGGTTCTTTCATCTATTGATATTCTAGTTGTTTTATATTATGCAGTGATGAAAATCGATCCTAAACGTCCTGATTGGGAAGATAGGGATCGATTTGTGTTGAGCAAAGGACATAGTGTGGAAGGGTATTATGCAATTCTGTCTGATTTAGGTTTTTTTCCTAAAGAAGAATTATCCACATATCGGAAGTATAAATCTAGACTAATTGGACACCCATCAAACAAAGTCCCTGGGATTGAAGTCAACAGTGGAGCTCTTGGCCATGGTTTATCTGTAGCTGTTGGAATGGCTTTAGCAGGTAAAATGGATAAAAAGAGCCGCAGAGTATATGTATTAATGGGGGATGGCGAACAAGCAGAGGGTTCGATATGGGAAGCTGCTATGGCTGGAAGTCATTATAAATTAGATAATTTAGTAGGCATTGTTGATCGGAACAGACTCCAGATTAGCGGCTGCACTGAAGATGTAATAGCTTTGGAGGATCTGAAAGCAAAATGGTGCTCTTTTGGGTGGGAAGTAGTGGAAGTAGATGGTCATAATATTGAAGAGCTGCTTGAATGCTTTAAAAAAATACCTACTGTAAAAGGAAAACCTCATCTGATGATCGCCAATACCATTAAGGGTAAGGGAATATCTTTTATGGAAAATCAACGCCAGTGGCATCACAAAGTTCCTAATGATGAAGAATTGAAACAGGCATTAAGTGAGCTTGAGCTTAAGATGAGGGAGGTTTAGACATGAATAATACTATACCGTGCAGAAGGGCCTTTACGGATACTTTATTAAAATGTGCCAGAAAGGATAAAAATATTATTGCTTTGACTTCTGATGCTAGAGGCTCCGTTACTTTAGAGGAATATGCAGAGGAGTTACCAGAACAATTTGTTGAGGTAGGTATTGCCGAACAAAATTTAGTAGGAATAGGAGCCGGTTTAGCTGCTTGTGGTAAGAAAGTTTTTGTATGCGGGCCGGCTTGTTTTTTATCTGCTCGCAGTTTAGAACAGGTGAAAGTGGATGTTTCATACAGCCAAACTAATGTGAAAATTATTGGTGTCAGCGGCGGAGTTAGCTATGGCGCCCTCGGTTCGACTCATCATGCAATTCATGATATTGCTGTAATGCGGGCAATACCTGATATTGCTGTAATGCTGCCTTGTGATATTTATCAAACTAAAAAAATGACGGAAGCATTGACTAAGATAGACCAAGCAGCCTATGTACGAATGGGCCGAGGAGCTGTGCCAAATGTATATACTGAGGACAATGTTCCGTTTGAAATTGGTAAAGCTAACGTTATATTAGCAGGTGACGATATAACCATCATTGCTGTAGGTGAGATGGTTAGACATGCTTTGGATGCTGGTTTAATGCTGAAGGAAAAGGGAATTCATGCAAGAGTGATAGATATGCATACCATTAAGCCTTTAGATAGCGATATCATATTGAAGGCTGCTGCAGAAACAGGACATATTATTACAGTAGAAGAACACAGCATTCATGGTGGACTGGGTGCCGCAGTTTCCGAATTAGTATCACAACACCACCCTGTACTTATGAAAATATTGGGTATACCTGACGAACCTGTTATTACAGGTGAATCTCCCGACATATTTAAATACTATCAGTTGACAGGAGAGGGGATTTCAGCGGCAGCATATAACATGCTGACCTAATTAACTTAAATAGACAGAAGGCAGGAGTATATATGGAGAAAAAATATATATTAGCTATTGACCAGAGTACATCTGGGACAAAGGCTATTTTATTTAATAAACTGGGTGAAAAAGTTCATCGTTATAGTACAGAACATAGGCAGTTTTATCCACAGCCCGGATGGGTAGAACAGGATCCGGAAGAAATTTATGTGAAGACTTTGCAGGCCATACGTGGTGTGCTGGAGGAAACGGGTACATCTTTGGACAAGGTCTATGTCTTATCTATAACCAATCAAAGGGAGACAGTGGTGGTATGGGATAAGAACACTGGAAAGCCTGTTCATAATGCTGTTGTATGGCAGTGTAAACGAGGTCTTCACATCTGCAGTGAGTTAAAAGAACAAGGTTTTGAAAAACTCATTCAAGATAAAACTGGACTGATTCTTTCTCCATATTTTTCAGCAGCTAAGATAAAGTGGATTTTAGATAATGTAGAAGGTGTTAGAGAAAGGGCGGATTCAGGACAGCTTCTGTTTGGTAATATTGATACATGGCTTATTTGGAAGCTGACTAATCACAAAGTGCATGCTACTGATTTTTCTAATGCCAGCCGCACTCAATTGTTTAATATTCATGAATTACAGTGGGATCAGGAGCTTTTAGATTTATTTACTATACCTAAATCAATGGCGCCGGATGTAAAATATTCAGATGAAATTTTTGGCTATACTGCTGTGAATGATATTTTTTCTCTTAAGGTTCCTATTTCCGGAGTTATGGG
>CAZHHH010000162.1:0-5426 GCA_964532085.1 uncultured Marinilabiliaceae bacterium | reverse complement strand
AAGCAAAGCTAATTTTTGATTGAACACATTTAGATTAATAAATATAAAAAACACATTTTAATAAAATATATAAATTATGTCTATTATTAAAAAGATATTTAGTTCTACTTTAATCTTGTTTTTTGTTTTATCACTTTCAAGTTGTGACTCTGATTCACATAGAGTTGAAGCTTGGCCTGAAATTGACAAAGAGATGAAGCCATGGGTTCGTTGGTGGTGGATGGGTAGTGCTGTCAATAAGGAGGAGATTACTTATTTATTAAACGAGTACTCAAAACAAGGAATAGGCGGAGTAGAAATTGCGCCAATATATGGTGCAAAAGGTTATGAAGAGCAGTATGTAGAATATCTGTCGCCTGAATGGATTGATATTTTAAACCACACTGTTTTAACTGCCGACTCTTTAGGAATGGGAGTTGATATGACAACAGGAACAGGGTGGCCAATGGGTGGTCCAAATGTACCTATCGAAAATGCAGCAAAACGTCTATTTATTCAAAAATATGAGATAAATAGCAACTCTGAAGATTATTTAAAAATTGAAATCAATGATGCAAAACAAAAAAATGTTGGAGCATTTTTAATTTCAATAACAGCTTATGGCGAAAATGGTGAAATAGAAATTTTAACAGATAAGTATAAAGATAATGTTCTAAATTGGAAACCCGAAAGTGGCAATTGGAGTGTTTATGCAGCATTTAATGGTTATTCTCGTCAGCAAGTTAAAAGAGCCGCACCCGGTGGACAAGGATATACATTCGACCATCTATCTAAAAATGCACTTTATCAATATTTAGAAAGATTTGATGAGGCTTTTGAAGGTGGAACGCCTGGAATAAGAAGTTTTTTCAATGATAGTTATGAGCTTTTTGGTGCAAGTTGGGCAGAAAATCTTCTTGATGAGTTTGAAAATAGAAGAGGTTATTCTCTTGTTGAATATATGAAAGATTTTTCGGGAGATACCGAAGATATAGAGATGTTGGCAAGAATAAAGTCTGATTATCGTGAAACGATGTCTGAAATGCTTATCGAGAACTTCTCAACTAATTGGACAAAGTGGGCAAACGACAAAGGAGCAAAGACAAGAAATCAATCACATGGCTCGCCTGCCAATCTTTTAGATGTATATGCTTCAGTTGACATTCCAGAAATTGAGACTTTTGGCGCAGAATATTTCCCAATTAAGGGTTTCTTTTGGGATAGTTTACATATCAAAGAAGCTGACCATAATCCACTGTTTTTAAAATTTGCATCTTCAGCTGCAAATATAACAGGTAAGAAGTTGGTCTCTTGTGAAACTTTTACTTGGTTAGGTGAGCATTTTAGAGTGCCGCTTTCTCAAGCAAAACCAGAAGCAGAACAACTTTTCCTATCTGGAATAAATCACATTTTTTATCACGGAACAACATATTCGCCACGTGAAGCAGAGTGGCCAGGGTGGCTTTTTTATGCTTCGGTGAATTTTGCTCCATCTAATAGTTTTTGGCCACACGTTAGCGGATTAAATAACTATCTTGCTCGAAGCCAAAGCATTTTGCAAAATAGCAATGCTGACAATGACTTCTTAGTATATTGGCCAGTGTATGACATTTGGAATAGCGATAAAGGAATGGAGATGATGATGTCTGTTCACTCTTCAAAAAGTTGGTTACAAATGCCCGAAATTGAGGAGTTGATGAACTCTGGATATAGTTTAGATTTTATTTCAGATAATATGCTAAAAACATTAAAAGCGTCTGATAATAAGGTTGTCACAGAAAATGGAAAATCTTCTTACAAAGCAGTTATTGTTCCAGAACATACTATGATGCCGCTAGAAACTATGGAGGTTTTGGTTGAACTAGCTAAAAAAGGAGTTCCTGTTATTATGCAAAATTTCACAGAAGATGTTCCTGGACTTGCTAATTTAGATGAAAGACGTGCAAAATTTAATGAAATAAAACACTCTTTTAAGACAAATGATGAATTTAATGGTATTGATATATTAGAGAGAGACGGAGCAAAAATTTATATTGATAAGAGTATAAAAAATGCTTTAGCATATAATCAGATTTTTGGTGAAACTATCTCTGATTATGGATTGAAATTTTTGAGAAAAAAGTCTGACAATGGAACATATTACTATTTAGTAAATCACACTTCAGAAGATATTGATGAGTATATAAACTTTAAGAGCGAAGGAAAAAATGCATTAATTCTAGACCCCGTTTCTGAAAAACATGGATATATACCTGTTGAAAACATAGACGAAGGTTCAAAAATTAGAGTTCAACTGCAATCAGGAGAAGCTATTTTTGTTTTAATAACAGATAAAGCTTTGAACTACTATCCTCGCTGGAGTTATCAAAACTTAGGAGAAGATAAAATTGAGTTGACCAATAACAAATGGGAAATAAAATTCACAGAAGGTGGACCAACTTTACCAGAAACAGTAACAGTTGATGCTGTTCAAAATTGGACATCACTTGACAACGAAGAGATAAACGACTTTTCAGGAACAGCTGTTTACTCAACGACTTTTACTGTTGATAATTTGGATGCTGATGATTATTTATTACATCTTGAAAAAGTTAATCATAGTGCTAAAGTATTTGTGAATGGTAATGATTTGGGAATTGTTTGGGCAAATCCTTTTAAAATAAACGTTGGTAAATATCTTGTTGTTGGAGAAAATAAATTAGAGATTGAAGTGACCAATTTAATGGCTAACAGAATCCGATATTTAGATAGGAATGAGGTAGTTTGGAGAAATTATCACGAAATAAACTTTGTAAATATTGCATATCGTGGCTTTGATGCTTCTGATTGGGAAGTTATGCTGTCAGGACTTGAAGGTGAAGTTTCAATAATTTCGTTAATAAATGACGAACCGTCGCCAGCTTCACTTTTAGCTCAAAAAGGTTATGTTGGATATAATTTTGGAGAAAATATTATTGATAAAGATTTTATCACTCTTCCAAATAATAAAGTTTATAATGAGAAGTCAGGATATGGTTTTGATATTTGGACAAAACCAACAGGTTTGGTTAATTCTGATAAAAACGCAATTTCTAATTCGCCCTTCTATTTTTCAACGGATCTACCAGAAGGAAATTATAAAGTAACTGTATGGGTTGGAGATGAAAATCATGATTCAAATAATACAATAAAAGCAGAATCTCGTCGCTTAATGGTAGAAAATAAATCTACAAAAGCTGGAGAATATGAGAGTTTTTCATTTGTAATAAATTTGCGTACTCCAAAAATATCTGAAGGTAATTATATTAGAAGAAAGCCTCGTGAATATGGTTATATAAATTGGGATGATAAATTAACCATTGAATTTAATGGTGAAAAACCTGCTGTTGCAGCAATAAAGATTCAGCCAGCATCTAAAGATATAACAACTGTTTTCTTAGCTGGTAATTCAACTGTTGTTGATCAGGAGAATGAGCCTTATGCTTCATGGGGACAGATGATAACTCGTTTTTTTAATAATGATGTGGTCGTAGCAAATTATGCAGAGTCTGGTGAATCACTAAGATCATTTAAGAATGCACGTAGATTGGAGAAGATTTTAAGTGTTATAAAGCCAGGTGACTATTTGTTTGTAGAGTTTGGACATAATGATCAAAAACATAGAGGTGAAGAGCATACCGCATGGAATTCATTTACAGATTATTTAAATGAGTTTGTGGAGAAAGCACAAGAGAAAGGTGGTAAACCAGTTCTTGTAACACCAATGCAACGTAGAAGGATAGGAAGTGATGGAAAAAATCAACCAACACATGGTGATTTTCCTGAAGCTGTTCGTAAAGTTGCAGAAAAGCATAATATTCCTCTAATAGATTTACAAGAAATGAGCAAAATACTTTATGAGGCTTGGGGAGCAGAGGAGTCAAAAAATGCATTTGTGCATTATAAAGCAAATACGTTTAAAGGACAGACAACTGATTTAAGGGATGATACCCATTTTAATAATTTTGGAGCTTATCAATTAGCATTATGTATAATAAAAGGTATTAGAGAATCTATTCCAGAGTTAGCAGCTAAAATTGTAGATGCACCTGATATAGATTTAGAAAATCCTGATACATTTAAAGACTTTGAATTTCCATACAGTCTTCGTATTGATGCATTGAAGCCAGATGGAGATTAATAGAGTATATAAATAAAAATAATAGATATGAGAAAAAAAATAAGTAGTTTTTTTGCACTGATGTTTATTTTAGGTGCACTTTTTCAAGTAAATGCACAAACTTTACCTGACAAAAAAGAGGTGCTTCAAAAAATGGTTTTAACAAATGACTATTTTATGAAGAAGTTCCCCGACGTTGGAATGAAACTTATAACAGATGCTGTAAGGCCATCAAACATCTGGACACGTGGTGTTTATTATGAAGGTTTGATGGAGTTACATAAAATTTATCCTCGAGCAGAGTATTATAAATTTGCATACGATTGGGCAGAATTTCATGATTGGGGAATGCGAAATGGTAATATAACTCGTAATGCTGATGACCATTGCTGTGGACAGACATATATTGATTTGTATAATATGTCTCCAGATCCAGAGAAGATAAGGAATATCAAAACCAGTATTGATATGATGGTCAACACACCACAAAATGATGATTGGTGGTGGATTGATGCACTGCAAATGGCTATGCCTGTTTTTGCACAGCTTGGTGTAATGTATAATGATTACAGCTATTTTCAAAAAATGTATGACATATATCTTTATACCAGAAACGAGCATGGTGGCGGATTATATAATGCTAAAGAGGGATTGTGGTGGAGAGACAAAGACTTTGTACCTCCTTATAAAGAACCAAATGGTGAAAATTGCTACTGGTCGCGTGGTAACGGTTGGGTTTATGCAGCACTAGTGAGAGTTTTAGAAATTATGCCAAAAGATGCACCAGGTTATAAAGAGTATATGAAAATGTTTAAAACAATGTCTGTAGCATTAAAGAAAGTTCAGCGTACTGATGGATTTTGGAATGTATCTCTTCATGATCCAACAAACTTTGGTGGAAAAGAGACTACTGGAACAGCACTTTTCGTTTACGGAATGGCTTGGGGAATAAATAACGGTATACTTAGCAAAAAAGAGTATTTAGAGCCAACAATAAAAGGTTGGAATGCAATGGCTAATGAAAGTGTTCACGATAATGGTTTCTTAGGATATGTTCAAGGAACAGGTAAAGAACCAAAAGATGGACAGCCAGTTACATATACAAGTGTGCCAGATTTTGAAGATTACGGTTTAGGTTGCTTCTTATTAGCTGGAGCAGAAATATATAAAATGAAATAATTTAATTCATCATATATTTTATTGAAAAAAGGGAAAAATAAACATCGTTTTTCCCTTTTTTTGTATCTCTAAATAAAAACTTTATATTATATGGGAGTTAAAAAATATTATTATTAATTATTTTTTCCTT
>CAZHHH010000161.1:0-5458 GCA_964532085.1 uncultured Marinilabiliaceae bacterium | reverse complement strand
CAAAATATTACTATTAGTACAACCCACTACAGGGTTGGTGTTAAGAGATCACTAACCCCATAATGAATTATGGGGTTAATAACATATAACACCATTCGGTGTTGATATAGATAACGTGCTTTTTGCATAGTTGAATTTAGCGTATTGAAAATCACCCCCTTGCCAGAGGCTAGGCGCGGCGAATGGGGTTAAATATAGATAACCCCGTAATTTATTGCGGGGTAGATAACCCAATACAAACCAACCCCAAAGTGGGTTGAATATGATAAATAAGATAAATATCAAAATGTTCATCTATTTCTGGGTGTCCCAATGCGGAACTCAAGATGATAACTAAATATTATAGTTAGGATATTTTTCTGTGGAAAAAATCTTTTTCATTAGTTTTTTTTTAATTGTAAAAAACGAGATACTCTTGTAAGATAGTATTTATTTTTAATGATATTCTAAGTAAATTGGCTCACCATAAAACTTATAACATACCATTATCCAACAGAGTTATAATATGCTCCACCATTTTATCATCTTTTTGAGCATCATATTGGTCTTTTAAGTTCGAACCAAAAATTCGAGCAATTCCTTGCCAAAAGAAAGCGGGTACACCACCTTTATATTCTTTTATTAGTTCATAACTTGTTGCACCTGTCTCTCTGTCAATCAAACGAATTAACATTCTTCCTTGTGATATTGTCAAACGTCTTAAAGGTGTTTCAAACTCCTTAAAAAGCTCTCTTTCAGCCTCTTTCAAATATCTAGTCTGTTCTTTTTCATTCTCAATTAAAGATAGATTTCTATTAATCTCATCTATCTTATTTCCAGCCATTCGAGCATAAGGCAATGTCTTTTTAATATTAACAAGCAATCTACCGTAATGACGTTCTTCTTGCTTTGATTTAAATTTCCAAGGCGGAATAACAGTAACTTCTCTCAACATCACATGAGGAATAGTATCACCATCAATTATTTTTCCCATTACAAAACTTCTATCATCTACAACTGAATTTTGTGCATTAATTTGTGTAGATAATAAAATAACCAGAATAAATAAATTAAGTAACCTCATATCCAACAACATTTTAGTTAATACTTGACTAATACTATTCAAATATCAAGCCAAAATATTTACTTCATAGAAAACTCTCTTAATAAGCTTATCTCATCAGCCCATATCTCAGGTTTTGGTGTTTCTAAAATTATTGGAATATTTTTAACTCTTTCATCTTTCATCAAAAGTTTGAAAAAATCAATTCCTATAAATCCCTCTCCCAGACTATCATGTCTATCAACTCGTGAACCAAGTTCTTTTTTACTATCATTCAAATGAATACCTTTTAAAAAAGGAGCGCCTACAATTTTATCAAATTCATTCCAGATATCATCATATTTCTCAATGCTTGCAAAATCATATCCTGCAGTAAAAGCATGACAAGTATCAATACAAACACCAACTCTAGACTTATCCTCAACTTGATCAATAATCTCAGCTAATTGCTCAAATTTATATCCCACATTAGAACCTTGGCCAGCTGTGTTTTCTATAACAGCCGTAACACCTTCTGTTTTGTCTAAGACAATATTTATCGACTCTGCAATAGTTTTCAAACATTCACTCTCAGACACTTTACGCAAATGGCTTCCTGGATGAAAATTCAGTAATTTCAAGCCCAACTGTTCACATCTTTGCATCTCATCTAAAAAAGCGGCTCTAGATTTTTCTAAAGCCTCTGTTTCAGGATGTCCTAAATTAATCAAGTAGCTATCGTGAGGCAAAATATGGTCAAAACTAAAACCATTTTCTACAACATTCTGTTTAAACTTCTCAATATTTGATTCTGTCAAAGGTTTTGCTACCCATTGACGTTGATTTTTTGTAAAAAGTGCAAATGCGTTCGCCCCGATTTCTTTTGCATTTAATGGTGCATTCTCAACTCCACCAGCTGCACTCACATGAGCTCCAACAAATATATTTTCTATCATTTACTTTAATTATTATACTAACTCCTTAACCAAATTAGCAGCCTCTTGCAAAGTTATTGCTGAATAAACTTTTAATCCAGAATTATCAATAACTTCTTTACCCTCTTCTGCATTAGTACCTTGTAATCTAACAATAATTGGTACATTTATTTCTCCAATATTCTTATACGCTTCAACAACTCCGTTAGCTACTCTATCGCATCGAACAATTCCGCCAAAGATATTAATCAAAATAACTTTTACATTTTCATCCTCTAAGATAATCTTCAATCCAGCCTCTACAGTTTCGGCACTTGCACCACCCCCAACATCTAAGAAGTTTGCAGGCTCGCCACCCGAAAGTTTGATAATATCCATAGTTGCCATTGCCAAACCTGCACCATTAACCATACAGCCAACATTTCCATCAAGCTTAACAAAGTTTAAATCAAACTCACTAGCTTTAATTTCCGCAGGGTCTTCCTCACGTATATCTCTAAGTTTAAAAATATCTGGCTGTCTATATAGTGCATTATCATCAATATTTACTTTTGCATCAACTGCAAGAATTTTATCATCAGATGTTTTTAAAACTGGATTTACTTCAATTAAAGAAGCATCTATCGATTCATAAGCTTTATAAAGTCCACTTATAAATTTGCCCATTTCACCAGCAACACTACCCTGTAAACCTAACTTATGAACTATTTTCTTCAATTGAAATTGCTGTAAACCAATTCCTGGCTCAATTATCTCTTTATATATTTTATCTGGCGTAGCTTCTGCAACCTCCTCAATATCCATCCCACCCTCAGAAGAGTAAACAATTACATTTTTAGAACTGTTTCTATCTAATAAAATACTTACATAATATTCTGCCTTTTCAGACGGTCCAGGATAATAAACATCCTCAGCAATTAACACCTGATGCACAGTTTTCCCTTGTTCTCCAGTTTGCGGGGTTACTAAGTTCATCCCAATAATATCGGAAGAGATGCTTTTTACCTCATCTAGATTTTTTGCGAGTTTTACTCCCCCACCTTTTCCTCTTCCGCCAGCATGGACTTGAGCCTTTATAACCCACCACTCTGTCCCTGTTTCTTGGTTTAATTGTTTAGCTTTTTCAACAGCCTCTTCTTTATTTATTGCTACATATCCTCTTTGAATAGATACGCCAAAACTATTTAAAATTTCCTTTGCTTGATATTCATGAATATTCATAAAGCCACATTTTAGTTAACTAATTTCACATTTATTAACCAACTTCTAATGGTGATGGTTCAATATTATTTTAGAATTATCTTTCAAGTTATTGAAAAAAATGAAACAAACCTCTTTAATTTGTATCTTTATTGTCTAAAAATACAAAAAAGTGCGAAAATTAAAAATAACAGAACTAAACAGGTTAACACCTAATGAATACAAGAGAATTTCTAAAAATAATATTGTTGTTATTCTTGACAACATAAGAAGTTTAAATAATATCGGTAGTGTATTTAGAACTGCAGATGCTTTTAAATTGCATTCTATTATGCTTTGTGGAATAACAGCAACTCCGCCCCATAATGAGATTCACAAAACAGCATTAGGTGCAGAGGATACCGTTGAGTGGAGCTATTATGAAAACACCGAAGATGCTATTGAGAAATTAAAAAAAGAAGATTTTAAAATTATAGCAATTGAGCAAGTTGACACAAGTATCTCATTAGAAAAATTCAATTTCGATAGCAAAGAAAAGTATGCTTTAATTTTTGGAAATGAAGTAAAAGGTGTTCAACAAAAGGTTATTGATAAGTGTGATTTTTCCATTGAAATACCACAGTTTGGAACAAAACACTCATTAAATATCTCTGTCTCTGCCGGTATAGTTTTATGGGAGGCTGCAAAAATAAATTTCTGATTATTTAATTATAATCGAAAATATTCAAAAGGTGTTTAATAATTATGAACCAAAGTTCTACTTTTTTGTTTGAAATATAACGCAATTAAAAGTTATTTTAAACATTTTAAAAACAGCATAAAAATTGCTATATTTCAGTTTTAATTTTAAACTCATATTTGTAACAAATATAAAACATTATATAAAATGAAATACGATTTATTAGTTATTGGAAGTGGACCAGGTGGTTATGTAGCCGCCATTAGAGCCTCACAACTTGGTTTGAAAACTGCTATTGTAGAGCGCGCTGAACTTGGTGGAATCTGTCTAAACTGGGGATGTATTCCTACAAAAGCTTTATTAAAAAGTGCGCAGGTCTTTGATTATATAAATACTGCATCAAATTATGGAATTACTTTTTCTAACGAAGCAAAAGCTGATTTACCAGCGATGGTTAAGCGAAGTCGTGATGTTTCTGCCAATATGAGTAAAGGAATTCAATTTTTACTTAAAAAAAATAAAATTGAAGTTATTCAAGGTACAGGAAAACTTACGTCAGACAAAAAAGTAGCTGTTACTGCAGCTGATGGTTCTACAAAAACATACGAAGCAACTAGCATTTTGCTAGCAACTGGTGCAAGAAGTCGAGAGTTACCAAATCTTCCACAAGATGGTAAAAAAGTTATTGGTTACAGAGAAGCTTTAACTCTTGACAAACAACCAGAATCAATGGTTGTTGTTGGCTCAGGGGCTATTGGAAGTGAGTTTGCCTATTTCTATAGCACAATTGGCACAAAAGTTACTCTAGTTGAATATATGGATAACATCGTACCAGTTGAAGACCCTGAAGTATCTAAACAACTAGAGCGCTCGTTCAAAAAATCAGGTATTGATGTAAAAGTGGGTGCTGAAGTTACCTCCGTTGACACTTCTGGAAAGAAAGTAAAAGTTAATATTAAAGATAAAAAAGGCAAGGAAGTTACTATTGAAACTGATGTAGTTCTTTCTGCTGTTGGAATTACTCCAAACATTGAAAACATTGGTTTAGAAGAAGCTGGTGTTACTGTTGAAAACGGAAGAATCAAAGTTGATGAATATTATCAAACATCAGTCAAAGGCATTTATGCAATTGGTGATATAGTTCCTGGTCAAGCCTTGGCACACGTTGCATCTGCAGAAGGTATTATTTGTGTTGAAAAAATTGCTGGTAAAACTCCTGAAGCATTAGACTATGGAAATATTCCTGGCTGTACATATACATCTCCAGAGGTTGCATCTGTTGGTATGACAGAAGACGCAGCTAAAAAAGCTGGATATGAACTAAAAGTTGGTAAATTCCCATTCTCAGCATCTGGAAAAGCAACTGCTGCTGGACATACAGATGGTTTTGTCAAATTAATTTTTGATGCAAAATATGGAGAACTACTTGGAGCACATATGGTTGGTGCAAATGTTACAGAGATGATTGCTGAACTTGTTGCTGCAAGAAAACTTGAAACAACTGGTTATGAACTAATTAAAACTGTACATCCACATCCAACACTATCAGAAGCTGTTATGGAAGCGGCCGCAGCTGCTTATGGCGAAGTGATACATCTATAAGTATAACATATAATGTTTAGC
>CAZHHH010000160.1:0-5477 GCA_964532085.1 uncultured Marinilabiliaceae bacterium | reverse complement strand
CAAGTTAAAGATAATCACTTATTAAGACCTATTCCACAATCAGAAATTGATGCGGTTCTTAACTATTCTACAACAGTAGGAAGTGGTTTCTGGCAAAATCCTGGATATTAAAGAATAGACGTAGTGGTTTATAAAAACAATTTTAATTAAAGCCACTTTATAGATATTCCTTACTTTATTATATAAAAATCATCAGCTCTATCTTGAGCTGGTGATTTTTTTATATAATAAAAAGCGAATAATGTCAAAAAATGTAAAATTAGTGTCACAAAGTGCATTGTCAAAATCAATAAATCGCCTTAACTTTGATTTATTGGAATCGTTATCAGATAATTGAGTAATTATAACTTGATATAAAAACTGTATTTAATTAAAAATAATAATTATGCATGCATTATTAGGAGTATTATTTCATTCTATTGGAGGATTTGCCTCTGGTAGTTTTTATATGCCTTTTAATAAGGTTAAAAAGTGGTCTTGGGAAACTTATTGGTTAGTTGGTGGACTGTTTTCTTGGTTAATAATTCCCCCATTAGCAGCTTGGCTAACTATCCCAAACTTTATGGAGATTATAAAGGGCGCTTCTAGCCAAATAATAGCAATAACTTATACATTAGGTGTTCTTTGGGGTATAGGAGGATTAACCTATGGACTGGGTGTGCGTTATCTAGGAATGTCACTTGGAAACTCGGTAATTCTTGGTGTAACTGCAGCTTTTGGTGCTCTTGTTCCTCCAATCTACTATGACATAATGAATACAGCTGGAAAAACGACCTTTACAGACATGATAACATCAACTGGTGGTCAGGTAGTTTTACTTGGTGTGGCAGTAAGTCTTTTGGGAATTGTTTTTACTGGGCGTGCAGGACTTCTAAAAGAGAACGAGTTGTCATCTGAAGAGAAAGCAGCAAGTATAAAAGAGTTTGCATTGGTCAAAGGACTTATAGTTGCCATTGTTTCAGGTGTTTTAAGTTCATTTTTCAACTTCGGATTGGAAGCAGGAAAACCGATGGCTGAAGCTGCAAGACTTGTTCCAGACACATTATTTGAGGGTTCAAGTCATCTGTTTGCTAATAACGTAACTTTTGTTGTTGTGCTTTGGGGTGGATTAACTACCAACTTAATATGGTGTTTAATATTGAGCTTTAGAAATAAGAGTTTCCCTGAATATGTAGATAAGAAGAAACCGTTATTAAATAATTATGTTTTTGCTGCACTAGCTGGAACTACATGGTTTTTACAGTTTTTCTTCTTTGGTATGGGTGAAAGCAAAATAGGAAATGGAGCAAGCTCATGGATTCTTCATATGTCTACAATTATTTTAACAGCAAACTTGTGGGGAATATATAACAAAGAGTGGAAAGGAACTTCTAAAAAGACTATCAGAACTATATCACTGGGAATTGGAATTATCTTCCTTTCTGTTGTGATAGTAGGAATTGGAAACTCGTTATAAAAAGAGTGTATTAGAAAAACAGAAAAAATTATATAACAAAATGAATAAGGAAGAAACAGTAAAAAAAGCCTATGAAATGGCTAAAGAGTATTACAGTAAATTGGGTGTTGACACTGATGCTGTAATAAAAAAGATGGAAGAGGTACAGATAAGTCTTCACTGTTGGCAAACCGATGATGTTGGTGGTTTTGAGACAGAAGATGCTGTACTTGGTGGAGGAGGAATTCAAGTTACAGGAAACTATCCTGGCAAAGCAAAAAATATAGCTCAAATGCGTCAAGACTTAGAGAAAGTTTTGGAGCTTCTTCCAGGTAAACAAAGATTGAATTTGCATGCAATATACGGTGAGTTTGGTGGTGAGTTTGTAGATAGAGATAAAATTGAAATAAAGCACTTTCAAGGTTGGATAGATTGGGCAAAAAAACAAGGAATAGCTCTTGATTTTAATCCAACTTGTTTTTCACATCCATTGGCAGATGATGGTTTTACTTTATCAAGTAAAGATGAGAAAATTCGTCAGTTTTGGGTTGAGCATGTGAAAAGAACAAGAGAAATTGCAGCAGAAATGGGTAAACAACTTGGTTCGCCAGCTGTAAATAATGTATGGATTCCAGATGGTTCAAAAGATAGCATCATTGATAGAAATGGACATCGTGCATTATTGAAAAAATCTCTTGATGAGGCTTTTGAAAAAGAGTATTCTAAAGATTATCTATTAGATGCAGTTGAAAGTAAGTTGTTTGGAATTGGTGCTGAATCTATGACTGTTGGTTCTCACGATTTTTATTTAGGATATGCAATTTCTAGAGATAAAGTAATCTGTTTAGATAACGGACATTTTCATCCAACAGAGCAAACTGGTGATAAAATATCTGCGTGCTTACAATTTGTTGATAATGTCTTGTTGCACATGACGCGTCCTGTTAGATGGGATTCTGACCATGTGGTAACTTTAAATGAAGAGATACAGTTAATTGCTTCAGAAATTGTTAGAAATGATTACTTGAGCAGAGTAAAAGTTGGATTAGACTTTTTTGATGCTTCAATTAATAGAGTAGGTGCTTATGTAGTTGGTACTAGAGCAGCTCAACAATCGTTCTTAATAGCAATGTTAGAGCCAACTTCAAAGCTTTTAGAACTTGAAGAGAACGGAAAAGGTTTTGAAAGATTAGCATATCTTGAACTTCTTAAAACAGCTCCTTATGGTGCAGTGTGGGATTACTATTGCTTAGTAAATAACGTGCCTGTGGGTGAAGATTATATTGCTGAAATACAAAAGTATGAAAGTGATGTTTTAGCTAGCAGATAATATACCTAATAAATAATACAATATGTCTGAAAAGGTTGAAATATCACTCTTCTCAGACATATTTTGTCTATAAAATATAAGTTGATGAATAAGGTAATTGCAATATTTGATATTGGAAAGACCAATAAAAAACTTCTGTTATTTAATGAAGAGCTAAATTTAGTAAAACAAACAGAAGAAAGAATACCCACCATTGTTGATGAAGATGGTGTTGAGTGTGATGATATTGAGCGTATAGAGCAATGGATGACTGATGCTTTGATTTCGTTGAGTTCAGAAGGGTATAAGCTTGAAGGAATTAATTTTTCAACCTATGGCGCAACTTTGGTTTGGCTAGATAAAGAGGGAAATAGATTAACACCCATATATAACTACCTAAAACCTATTGACGAAAAGTATAAACAAAACCTTTTTGAACAAAATGGTGGAGAGAATGAGTTTTGTCGAATAACTGCAAGTCCATCTCTCGAAAATATGTTGAATTCTGGTGTTCAAATTCCTTGGATAAAAAACGAAAAAGAAGAGATATTTGAGAATAGCAAACATATCTTACATTTTCCTCAATACCTCTCATCTATTTTTACAAAACAATATGTAACAGAGTACACCTCTATCGGTTGCCACACTTTTATGTGGAATTTTGATGAGATGAAATATCATAATTGGATTGAGAAATTTGGCGTAGAATTACCTTTTCCAGTAGCAAATGATACACTTTATGATGTTGAAATAAATAATGAAAATGTAAAATGTGGGGTTGGAATTCATGATAGTTCAGCCTCGCTTGCGCCATATTTAATTGGAGTAAAAGAGCCATTTTTACTGATAAGCACAGGTACTTGGTGTATAAATATGAATCCTTTTAATCATTCGCCATTAACAGCCTATGAGTTAGAAAATGACACATTAGCTTATATGAGCATTAACCAAAAACCTGTAAAATCATCACGCTTTTTTTTAGGATATATTCATGATGCAAATGTTGAAATGCTTTCAATACAATTTAATGTTGAAAAAGATGAATATAAAAAGGTGAAACTAAGTGATATTTTATTAAAACGAATAATTGATAAAGATGCAGGATTTCCAACTTTTTTTGAAAATGGAGTGCCTGCCAATTATGTTGATAATAAAATAGATTTGACACAATTTGAAAGTTTTGAAGAAGCTTATCACCAGTTGATGTATGATTTAACACGTCTCACTGTTGATTCTATAAAACTTGTTTTGTATTCAGAAATAAAAATTAAAAAAATATTTATATCGGGTGGGTTTGTTCGAAATGAAATTTTTGTAAGTCTAATAAAATATTTTTTACCAGAATATACTATTGCATCATCAGAAGTTGATAACTCAAGTGCTATGGGTGCTGCATTAGTGATTTTTGATAAAGTTTTTCCAAAATCAAAACCAAATATTAATCTCGGAATTAAAGAACTATAAAATTATAACTATGGATAATTTTGATGTAACTATAATGCATCCTCGCGATCAGATTGTTGCTATAATCGATAGAATTTATAAACTAGGGATGACTACCACTTCAGGTGGAAATATTTCTATAATTGATGATAGTGGTGATATTTGGATTACACCATCTGGTATTGATAAAGGAAATTTGAAGCCATCAGATATTATGTGTGTAAAAGGTGACGGAACTATAATTGGACCACATAAACCATCATCTGAATATCCGTTTCATAAAGCAATTTTTAAAAATCGTCCTGATATTAAAGCTGTAATTCATGCACATCCGCCTGCATTGGTCTCTTTCAGTATAGCTCGTACAATTCCCGACACTAACGTTATTCCACAAGCAAAATATATTTGTGGACCCATTGGATATGCTCCGTATGAATTACCAGGAAGTGAGGAGTTAGGCGAAATTATTGCAGAGGAATTTAACAAAGGTTATAAAGCAGTTATTATGGAAAACCATGGTACTGTTTTAGGAGGTAAAGATTTGAGCGATGCTTTTCAAAGATTTGAAACTCTTGAGCTTTGTGCTGTAACTATTATTAATGCAAAGAGAATTGGAGAGTGCAGAAGACTGTCTGATGAGCAAATTGATGCTTTTGAAGACCAAATACCACGTCTGTTGCCAGAGTTTATTGCAGAAAAGTATTCAAGTAAAGAGAGAGAAATTAGAGCAGAAATAACTGAAATTGTTCGTAGAGCATGTCGCCAAGGTTTGATGATAAGTTCATATGGAACAGTTTCGCACAGATTAGATGGAGACGATTTCTTAATTACTCCAACTAATAAATTAAGATGGGATATAACTTCGCACGATATTGTGTTGATTAAAGATGGTCAGCGTGAAAAAGATAAATTACCAAGTAGAGCAACTTGGTTGCATCAAGAGTTATATAAGAAAAACCCAGATATAAACTCTATTATTCTTACACAGTCGCCATATTTAATGGCCTTTGGGGTTACTGGTGAAAAATTTGATGTGAGAACAATACCAGAGAGTTGGATTTTCCTGCAAGATATACCTAATATGGAGTTTGGTACGCACTTTAGAGATAGACGCGAAATTATCGATACCATAAGTAAGGATACACCTGTTGTAATAATAGAAAATGATTCAGTATTGGTAACAGGAGATAAGCTGATGCAAACATTTGATAGATTAGAAGTTGCAGAGTTTTCAGCCAAGTCCTTAATTTTAGGTGCTTCAATAGGTGACTTAGTTCCTATTGGTGAAAA
>CAZHHH010000159.1:0-5532 GCA_964532085.1 uncultured Marinilabiliaceae bacterium | reverse complement strand
AACTATAACATTTATTACTTAATCAAGTGGAAAAATTTAAAGAAAAGGGATAGTAATTGTTTCTATTTTATACTTTTCAATTCGTTATTTATAAATGCTTCTTACTGCGCTTTATTTGGTAATTGTAGTTGGTATTTACTTACAAAAATATCTAAATCACTGTCAGCAATAGCATATTCAACCAATGTTTGATTCTTGTTGGTAACAAGTAAAATACCAACAGGGGGATTATCATTTAATTCTTGTATATTCTTTTTGTAATAGTGTAAATAAGATTTTAATTGTCCAATATGTTCGTGTTTGGCAATTTCTGTTTTAAGCTCTACTAAAACGTGACATTTCAGAATTCGATGATAAAAAACCAAATCAATAAAATAATATCCATCACCTATTAGAATTCGCTTTTGTCGAGCTTCAAAACAAAATCCATTTCCAAGCTCTGTAATAAATTGTTGCAAATGTGAAACAAGAGCTTGCTCCAACTCACTTTCTTCAATTAGATGTGGTTGTCCAATATTTAAAAATTCAAAAAGGTAGTGTGACTTTACCAAATCAGTTACTTGTTGGGGTTTTATCTTATTAGCAACCTCTTCAAATGAATTCTTATGATTTTATGATAACCCTACACGCTCAAAAGTTAGCGTTTCAATTTGTCTTTTGAGTTCTTTTACGCTTGGTTGAGTTTTTAAAATCAACAACTCATAAAAACGTCTTTTTGTGCTGTCATTAATTTTATAAGTTCAGTAAAATGCGTGTAAGATATGGATTGAAAAATATTTAAAATGTGATTTATATTTTTATTTTGAAATTCTTGGGTTGCCGACCCAAGAATTGGTTTTCCGATAGTCTTTGGTAAAAAATCAGTAGGGAAAACATTTTGAAATTTTTGGGCTATTAGCCCATAGATTTGAGGATAAGTATTATAAAACTGTCTGCAACGTGACAATTCTGGTGCTGTAAGCCCTTTAATATTGATATTTTTTGCTATATTTTTAAGTAGTTTTGTACCATATTCAGCCCTATCACTACCACTTTGCTCAAATTCTACAGTGTAAAAACCTGTAAGCCAATTTCTCAAAGTTAAGTGCGTATTTACTGCTTTTACAGCATTTTGTTGTAAAAGGTCATTTGTTTCTTTTATATGTAAAATTAAATCCCTAAAATTCATTTTTATAAAAATATATAAATTAAACAAATATACTAAATCAAGTATTTATGTTACCAATTAAAAAGTTTATTTCTTAACAATATTATATAACTAACAAAAAAATAAACCATTAAATAATTAAGTATCTTTGCTTTTAAATTTGTCAACAAAAAAAACAATGAAAGTAGTTCTTACAACTTTTAATGCTAAATATATTCACACTTCTCTTGCTCTTCGTTGGCTATATGTGGTCAATAAAGAGAATCACGATATTTCATTTGAGGAGTTTACAATAAAAGAGTTACCAGAGGTTGTTGCAGAAACAATTGTGGCTCAAAATCCAGATGTTGTAGGAATCAGTGTCTACATTTGGAATGTAGAGTTGAGCGGTGAATTGGCTCATCACATAAAAAAGAGAAATCCTAATATAAAAATTATTATTGGCGGACCAGAAGTTAGTTATGAACAGAAATATTTTCTAGATAATTGGGTGATTGATTATGTCATAAGTGGCGAGGGAGAGTTTGTTCTCGGCGAACTTTTAAATGCCCTTGAAAATGAGCTTTCAACAGAAATAAAAAGTGTCTCTTCTAAAGAGAAAATTTCACATATTCCAGCAAGAGCTAACTTGGAAGAACTTGTTAAATTCCCATCACCATACAGTTTAAAAGAGGATGAAAAAAGTCTAAAAAATAGAATTATCTATTTCGAGACTTCACGTGGATGCCCTTATCAATGTCAATATTGTTTATCTTCTTTAGAAAAAGGTGTTCGATATTTTCCACAAGATTATATTGAAGAGAATCTAAAATACTTTATAAATAGTAAGGCTAAAACTATAAAATTTCTTGATAGAACTTTCAATCTGAATAAAAAACATACTGATTTTATCTTTGACTTTTTATTAAAGAACTATCGACCTAATTTAAGCATCCAATTTGAAATATATGCAGATTTACTCAATGAGGAGTCTATAAATTATTTAAACACAAATGTTCCAAAAGATTATTTCAGATTTGAAATTGGAATTCAATCTACCTATGAACCATCTAACTTAGCTGTAAAACGAAAGCAAGACTTTCAGCTGATTGCAAACAATGTCCGTCAACTGATGGATGGCGATGTTATTGACTTACATTTAGATTTGATTGCTGGCTTACCATTGGAGGGATATGACCGCTTTGTACAGTCCTTTAATGATGTTTTTCATCTTAAAGCAAAAGAGCTACAGTTGGGATTTTTAAAAATGCTACGTGGCACAGCTTTAAGACGAAATGCTTTTTTACATAAATATATTTATGACGAGAATGCACCTTATGAAGTCATTAGTAATAAATATATTTCAATAGAGGAGCTAGACAGAATAAGAGATGTAGAGTATTCTTTAGATAGATTTTGGAATAGCGGACGTTTTGTTAGAACAATGGAAAGGCTTATAAATAATGAGTATAAACTTAAATACTTTCAACTTTTTGATGAAATTGCTCAATTTTATAATGATAACGAACTTCGTAGAAGAGGATATAGTTTAGAAGAACTTTTTGCCAATTTCAATGGTTTTTTAGAAACAAAAAATATAGATGCATCTGACTCTTTGCGTGATGACTTTTATTCTAATTTTACAATTAGGCCACATAGTTATTGGCGCACAGAAATAGAGAAACAAGAGCGTAAAAGATTAATCTATACCATCGGACAGGATAGAGAATTTTTAGAAAAACATAATTTAACTAGAAATATTATTGAAAAACAGACCACAATAAATCCTCTTTCTGCAAAAAAATATCTATTAACTATATTTTCTGGCAAGAAAGAGGATGAATTATTTCAACTAGAATATATGTTTTAAATGATTTTACAAACCATAGAGCCACTTTAAGGCAATTGGCAAATGTTTTCTCCAAGCCTGTTCATTGTGTGAATACCCTTTTCCCACCAACACTTCAATGTTTTCACTTGGCACACCTGCATCAGTTAGATAATTTTTAAATCTTTCTGGCCACTCTTCATCTCCATCACTTCGTGTGCCGACATAGAAGAAGTATTTACTATTAATCAATAGTTCATTATCTTTTTCGGCAAAATAGTCTGCAATATTCTCTTCATCAACAAGCTGTGTTGAGGTTGAAAATGCAATAATAGAACCAAACTCATCAAGTTTTTCCAAGCCTCCAAAAAGAGAAATCAATCCACCAAGCGAACTTCCCGCAATAGCTCTATTTTCACGACCTTTTTTCAAATTATAATTTTCCTCAGCGTATGGCAACACAGTGTTTATTATAAAATCCATATAATAATCACCTGTTTTTTCTGCACCCATAGCACCACTCAAAAAGTCTAAGTCATAAACATATTCACCCATTCTTTGTGGCGAATTATCTATGCCTACAACAATAGCACCGCCAAAATCATTCTCTTCCATCAAGTTAGCAAGTGCCTCGTCAACACCCCATTCTCCTGAAAAAGAAGTTTTTGGATCAAATAAATTTTGTCCATCGTGCATCACTATTAAAGGATACTCCTTTGTTTTATCATAACTGCTCGGAGTCCATATTCTTAACTTTCTCTTCTTTTGTGAATCAAAAGGAAAATTATCATCACTTATGTCAACAATATTCAAATTTCCAACAACATTAGAATTAGGTGAACCAGCTGACACATCAGCCCAATTAGCAACCACATCTTCAATTAAAATTGGACTATCAATACTCTCTATTTCTAGACTTCTATTACTAATCTCCTCACCGCCAGCTCCTTTTTCAACACTCTCCCAACTTCCACGACTATATTTATAATTTAAGTTGAAAGGTAATTCAAGATTATTAGGCAACTCTATTTCAATAAATGCAGTTGAACCATCTCTTTGCATTTTACCAAAATCACTATCGGGTGCCCAACCTTCTCCACCCAAGCTTTCAAAATTTCCAGCAATATAAATACCATCTTCGGATGGTGTATTTGAAGGAAATTCCACAGCAAATTTCAACATAACAGCAACAGCTTTCTCCTCTTTTTTACAAGCAAATAATAAAAAAGGAAATAAAATAAACAGTAACGATTTTTTCATTTTAATCTCGATTTACAACTTAAAACATAGCCTCAATAATTTCATCAATCTCCACATTGCTTAAATGTTTTGATAAATTGAGTTTATCTAGTTGCTTACGAATAATTTCCTCATTATGTTTTAAACCTTTTAAACTATTTTCCAACTCTTCAACACCCACTTCAGAAAAGAAGTCCCCATAAATCTTCACATCCTCAATAACTCCTTTTTTTACCTCCATATTCATCTCTAAAAGTCCGCCTTTTGTACGAATAGCCTTTTTAAAATTATATGCAGGAGACCTTCCATAATTCCACTCATCTGTTACATATTTTTCATCACGCAATTTCTGAATAATTGTCAAATCTTCCTCTGTAAACTTATATAACTTAGCACCAGGAACTGTTTCTAAAATATGATCCATCAATCTTTTGGTAAACTCCTCAACATCGATCTTTTCAGTAATATGTTCCGAAATATTAGTAACTCTACTTGGAATAGATTTTACAGCTCTATCTGAATATTTTGCAGGATTTATTTTTAAAGCTTCGCTAACATTTCTGATTTCAGATGAAAAAAGCAAAGTACCATGCTGAAGAATCTTATCTTTATGACGATGTGCAGCATTTCCTGATATTTTTTTATCATCAATCAACAGATCATTTCTTCCTCCAAACTTTGCGTTAGCTCCAAGTTTGCGAATCACTTCAACAATAGGCTTTGTAAACTCTTCAAAATCTGTCAAATTAGTATTCTCTCCACCCTTAACAAATGAGAAGTTTAAGTTACCTAAGTCGTGGTAAACCGCCCCACCACCAGACATACGGCGAACTATAGCAATATCGTTCTCTTTAACGTAATCATAATTTATTTCTGCTAAAGTATTTTGAAATTTCCCTACAATAATGGCATTATCATTACGCCACAACATAAAACAGTCCTCTTTTAGATGTTTTAATATAAACTCATCAGTAGCAATATTAAAATATGGGTCAATGGATTCATGATATATACAAAGCATAATTATATTTTTTAAGATGTAACAATTTAATAAACAAAGCTAATAGACTTTTAGATATTTCAAAACAACTAATTATCTTTAGCTTATCTATCATCAATAAACAAAGGGGAGTTGTGGATTGTTTTGGAAATTAATGAACAATGCGATGCCCTGAGCCTGTCAAAGGGGACAGTGAATGATGTTATTAGATGAAAGTGGAAAACTGAAAGTTGAAAGTTTGGTCAACGCCTATTAGGGAAAGTCAATAATTGTACATTTCACATTACATTGATAATTGTTCATTAAATCCCAAACGTGATTGTAAAAACAGTTGTTGGT
>CAZHHH010000158.1:1211-5544 GCA_964532085.1 uncultured Marinilabiliaceae bacterium | reverse complement strand
TTCAACTCTTCACCCCCGAATGCTTCTTGAACTACTTGTTGCCAATTAATTGCTTCCTTATCGCTTATGTATTCTACTAAATCCAACTCAATAATATTTTTCGTAGAAATACCCTTAAAATCGGAAAATACATAGTTTTTGACGATATTGTAAATTATGTTACTTGGGGCTAATGCATATACTTGGTTTTCAAGAATCCATTTTAAGCGCTCTTGTGGGTTAGGTATCTGCTTACTCAGTCCCTCAAACAAGCGCTTTACTATCTCCGCCATATACATTCCACTTTTCGCATAGGGATCAAGGAATTTTATCGTGTAATCTGAGAATATTTGTGGATTATTTTTCTCCAGCATGTCCACCATCATTTGAACAACTTTTCTGGGTGTAAAGATCTGGTTTGTTTCCTGGGGGGGAATGTAATCGAAAATATCCTCCCCCTGATCCTCAGCAAAGTAGTTCGATAATCTCTTTTTGGTTGCAAAGAATTCTTTGATGCTTGCGTTAAATACTAGCTCATTGAATACACCAGCTTGTTTACGATTGTTTCCTTCCTCATCTATATAGTCAAAGCCGTCCCGCAACATTCTAAACTCGTTTAAAGTAATACCAGTAAGCTCTTTAAAGGTCTGCCCATCCACATGTTCATCAAAATTAGCAAGGTTGGTTGTTTCATTGCCATAGGCCATGAGAAAGGCAGGTATTGTCCGGGCAAAGCCACGTAACCTGGCCCGAACTTCATCTTCAGTGGTTTTCTTCTTTTCCTCCTCTTTGTGTTTCAACTGTTCCTCAACCTTGGTTTCCAGTATCTTACTTACTTCCGTATTAATCTTCTTAACGTAGGCTTCTGTTGCCTTCGTCTTCTTTTGCTCATACTCTACTTCCAAACTTTCAATTTTTGAATGGTCCTGCTCCGCCTCCGCCTCTTTTATCTGTCGGGAAAATTCGGTATCCAGTTCCCCAATTTCTTTCGCATAAGAATCCACATATTCTTCAACCTTCTCCCTTACCATACCTTTCGTTTCAGTTTTAATTTTACCCGCCGCTATTTTTGTGAGACCATAGGTTTTCCTAAAATTATCAAACCCAGCTTCCAGTAGTTCCTCAACCTTACCTGTTACCATATTTGCATCTATATCTATGGGCACTTCCATGACTTCATAAATTGCCGGGCCAAAGAGATCCTTTGTTTGGTTAATTACAATGTCAGTCGGTATTTTCACATTGCCATCTTCGTCGAGCATGGGATTGGTAACTGGAAAATCCCTGGGCTGTGTCGCTCTTTTGTTTTTCTCAGGCGGAAGCTTTTCTAATATCTCCTTCAAAATGGCGTTACCGGAGAAAATACCGGCTATGTTTGCAAATAGTAAGTTGCTCATAAACCCCCGTCTGACAACTTCCTGAGAAGTAATGCGGGTGGGTATAGTAAGGACCTCCCCAGCATCCAACTGGTGCATGGTACCATCTTCATCTTCGGCGATGACCGGGAAAAAGTTTAATAGTTCTTTTATTTTGTTTTTGCGTTCTGTGACATCGGGAGAAATATCGCCGGACAAGTTGTTGGCAAATTCATCGAATAAAATCAAAGTACGATCTGGCGCAAAATCAAAAATATAGGCATTTTCTTTGCGATAGAGTTTGTCACCATCTGTGAATATATATGGATTTTGGGCCCGAAAAGCAGCCTGAAAATAAAAGCTAGGTGATTTTATATTACACAACATTAGAACTGCAGACCATTCCGGTATTGTTACACCAGTTGTCAATTGACCAACGGATAAAGTTATAGTTTTTGCATGTTTTTTAATAGCTTCCCGAACCTTTTGTAAACTCTGCTCATTTTTTTTCATGTCTTTTGCTTCGGCATCAAGGCTAATTCCATCACCGGCTGCTAAAACAACATGATACTCTTTAAAAACAGGGTGTTCTTTTAACAAAACCTCCAGGGCCTTGGCGGAATTAACACGGGGTAGTAACCAAAAAGTATGATTTAATTCCTTTCTATGTTGCCCAGGGGCGAAGGGAAATTTGCCTGATGCAAGGTTATCCAGAAATTTTTTGACACTTGCTTCATATTCAAACCTACCATTTTCCTTAACTTTGAAAAACTCGTTCAAATCAAAAGCAAAATCAACATTTGTTTCATCATCCAAGGTTAAGCCTTTGGAAACCCGTTCCTCGATCATCTTGCTCATTTGATAAGTAAACATATTTAATCTGGGCAGGTCTATGTAAGGATTTGTCCCCTTTTTATAATCCCAATTGGTTTTGGCCTCTTGCTCGTCCATATAAGACCAATTAAAAATTTGATCTTCCCTAAATTTGTTGCTGGCCAGAGCTTTAAAGGGGGTTCCAGATAGATGCAGGGTGAAATCTCTTGTTATTTCATCGAAGGCCGCATCCGTCCTTTGAGTATCGACCCCTTCATGGGCTTCATCTATTATTAATAGATCCCAGTGCAGATCACCCACCCATTCTAATTTATCGTACTCGCCGCCTACAAATTTGGCACCCTTTAAATCCTGGAGGGATATAAAAGTAATTTGGGAAATCTTTTTTCCAGTTTTGGGTATTAATTGGTCCAAATATTCTTTCCGGGTTAGGGCCTTATCCTTCAATGCCGTTGTTTCGGAGATAAACCTTATGTGGGGTTCTTGCCAAGCAATAAACTTTTTGAAGTCATCAAACCAGGAATTAGCAATGGCGGGACGATTTGTTACAATTAAAACATTAGTAGCCCCAATTTGCCTAACGAAATCATAGGCTGTTAGGGTTTTTCCAAAGCGCGGTTTAGCGTTCCATAAGAACTCCCGGGGCTCTTTACCAGAATTGTAGTATTCAAGTGTAGCTGCAACCGCTTCACCTTGTTCCCACCTAAGAATATAATCGTGTTTTTCATCACCCATATGTACTTCATCATAATCGCTTTTGATAAATTTATCAGTCAAAATTTCCGCTCTCTTGGGTTCATCATTAAAGAAAAACCACTCATCCGCCCTGTTTAGTTCGGCTTTTCGTATCCCATTGAGCACCAAAAACCTATGCAGGTCTCTGTCCCTAAACCATGTTCCATCAGATTTCCTAGCAAGTCTATGGAACAAAATCGTAGCCTTTAATCCTACTGTCCGTATTTGCTCTAAAACCCTTACTTCTACTTTCCTCTCAGTCTCCCCAATTTTGACATAACCCTCATGGGAGGGAACCCCAGGCAGCATATAACCGTAAACTTTGGGGTTTACCACCCCGTAGGGCTTAATAACCGTTGGATCCATCAATTTCATCCCCCCTATAAATTTCAGTAATTGGTACCGGCCTATTTTTTCTTGGCCTAACCGATGGGATGAGGGAGTCAATGGTTTCCTGCACCTCTATTGTGCCGTCAGGTAATGGTCGTTGCGCTTCCAATGCTGCCTTATTGAATATTTGATCTAAGGTGTATTCAGTTCTCTGCACCAAAAGTTCCTTTGTCCCTTTTTGCAGGTTTGTAATTTTCCACTCAGTAAAGACTATTGGCCGGCCGTCACTTGTTAGCCTTTTCAAAAAATCTCCCTGAACTATGTTTTTCGATATAATGAACCTTGCACTTTGCAAAACATTCTTTTTGACATCCTTGCCGTGTTTCAGGGCCATTTTTTTATAAAAATCATAATAGGTTTCATATAGATTCTTGCCACAGCGTTGCGCATTGTCTTCAAGCAGTTCAATGCCATATAAAGAGGATAGTGCGAAAAGTGAGTAATTTTCAAATCCCGTTAATGACAACATCTGATCGCATGCTACTGTGGTGAGTTTTCGAAGTAGTACTTGTACCAAAAAAACCCCTTCACCCGCAGCGGGTTCCAAAAATCTTTTACCTATACTCCGGCTGGCCTCCTTCAATCCCGGCATATCTAAAATGTCGTTCACTATCTTTACCGGTGTAAATACTTCACCATAATCACGGACACGTTCTCTATTATTCATAATAAGTTCTTGTTTGTTTTCCATGTGGTATCGCCTATTCTTTTCCCTTCCCTGTTATTATTTTTCTTTACCTACTTCTTGAGGAAACATGTATATACCTTTAAAAGGATTCAGCCCAAATGTTTTGAGATAACCACTCTTCTAACCTTAAACAATCTTTGTTAGCCCAAATCTCTTTTAAACAATTCCCCTAAATTATTATACCATACTAATTAATAGTAATCTTTAGTTTAATGTAAATGCTAAGATCACTGTTCCCTTAGTCATAATAAGAATAAAGACCCAAAGGAAAAAAAGGGGAGATCAAAAAAACAAATGGGATAAATCTTATTTAAACACAGTGGGACAAATGTCCTATCCCCCTGCCCCTTCG
>CAZHHH010000158.1:0-1111 GCA_964532085.1 uncultured Marinilabiliaceae bacterium | reverse complement strand
TCCCCCTGCCCCTTCGGAATGTGGCAAACAAAACGTCCCCATGCCACTTACTGCAGGGTGATGACAACAATTTCCGGCCTGTTAAATAACCTGGGTATAGCCGTCGATTCCCGCGCCAACCCCCGACTGACAATTAACACCGTCTCCCCCAGGTTGTATTCGCCATTGGTGTACCGGGGGAAAAAACCTTGATTGGGTGCCAGTAAACCGTTTTCCAGGATAAAGGGAAGTCGCCACTGCCCGCCGTGGGCATGGCCGGCAACGATGAGATCGAAACCCAGGGGTAAAAATTTATCTATACCTTCCGGCCTATGGGATAGCAGCAACGTGAAAACATCTTGATCAATAGATTCCCCCAGGTTATATAATTGATCGGCGTAAGAGGGCGAATTGTGATCATACCGATCGGTGTCCGGGTCATCAATGCCAGCTATGTAGATAGTTTCACCCCGGACCTCAATGGTGTCACCGCCCCCCCGCATCACTTGTACACCATACCCAGTGAGAACAGCCACCAATTCATTTATTTTGCCACTCCAAAACTCATGATTGCCAAAGACGAAGTAGCAGGGGTACTGATCCGCCAAGCCCTGCAGAAATTCAAAGGTATTGTCCGGCGGGAGCCGATCGTCAAAGATATCACCGCACAGCAAGACAAGATCGGGGTTTTCCTGATGAATTCTAGTTAACAGCCTTTTCTGCCCAGGTCCATAATCGCATGAGTGTAGATCGGCTAATAGTATAAGTCTTATCTCCTTGTCAATTTTGTCCGATGTGAAGACGAAGTGGCGGACGGTTAGGCCCTGATCAAGGCCCAGCACAAAGAAAAGTAGCTGCAAAACTATGAGGACCGGAATACCGAGCGCAAACCTGGGCTTTCTTGTTTTGTGGTGGATGAGGAAGATCATTAGACCCATTGCCGCCGCACCGCCAGCTAACGCCACAAGGAGCAATGTCCTTTCCCTTATACGCCATCTCCCGGTCCCCGCAGCTACTTTATCATAAATCATTAAAATGGCAGCCACAATATTGATGATTAGAAGATAATTCCGGACAAAAACCATATTTTCCTCCCCCATCGGTTTATGGCCTTATTATATACCTCTTGCCT
>CAZHHH010000157.1:0-5598 GCA_964532085.1 uncultured Marinilabiliaceae bacterium | reverse complement strand
TTAGGATTATAAGAAAAATTAGTATAAATATGTAAACTTTTTTCAGGACGGGTCACCGCAATGAATTACGGGGTTATCCATATTTCACCCCACACGGGGTGATTTTCAATACGCAAAATTAAATTATGCAAAATTACGTTATGTACATCAACACCGAATGGTGTTATATGTTATTAACCCCATAATTCATTATGGGGCTAACAATCTCTTAAGACCAACCCCGTAGAGGGTTGTACTACTAATACTAATAATAATTTAAACCGTCTTGAAAAAAATACATATTTATTTTATTTTTTGAGTTCCGCATTGGGACACCCAGAAACATACAACCACCTTGGTATCTGACTGATTTTAATTCACTTAGTCTAGGTGTCTCAAAGATGTGCCGAAGACAAGAAAAGCACTAAAGTATAGCACGTTAATTAATCTAACTATTATTTAACTAGTGGATAGGATTAATTCTACCCCTTGGATTTTCTACCAATTTTTCCCTTTATCAAAAAAATAAGCCTGTTGGTCAAAATAAGATTGACAAGTCTTTTTATTTTTCATAAGTTGCAGTCAGATTAAAAGGTGTTTTTATCCTTATATAAAACTTTTATTATGAAAACTAGAATTTTACTTGCAATCTTTTGCTTTGTCTATATTGGTCAAATTGTTGGTCAAAGCATCACTTTAACTTCACCCATTGGAGGAGAAACTTTTTATTATGGTTTCTCTCATACCATAAGCTGGTCCTCTGAAGGACTTTCTAATGATTATGTTTCAATATCATATTCTGAAAATAATGGTGACTCTTGGAATCATATTCAAGATGTTGCTAATTCTGGTTCTTACAGTTGGACTATTCCTAATGTAGAGAGCGATGATGTATTGCTTAAAGTATCAGAATATAATAATCCAGCGATATTTGATGTTAGTAACACTAATTTTTCTATTCAAAAACCTTTTATAGAGATAACTTCGCCTACTCTTAGCGAAATTATTGAAGGTTGTAGCATTCATAGGATTTCTTTTAATTCTGGTGGAATTTCTAATTATGCAAGATTTTATTACTCAATAGATAATGGTGTTCATTGGATTCAGATTGGAAATATATATGTAAAAAACAATAAATATTATGATTGGTCTGTACCTTCTCTTGGCTCAGATAATATATTAATAAAAATAGCCGATGATAGCAATTCGTCTATTTTTGATATTTCTGATGTTTTTGAAATATCTCCAAGTTCAGATAATATTGAAATTACCTCTCCCAATGGTGGCGAAATTTGGTCTGCCAGCTCGCTTAGAACAATTACTTGGGATAGCGAAGGGGCAGTTGGTAATATTTCCATAAGATACTCTCGTGATGGTGGTGTTAATTGGGACTGGGTTAGGAATATTGACAACAATGCCGCAAATAATATTCCCAACAGTGGTAGTTTTGAATGGTTGGTGCCTAAAATTGCAGCTTCATCAAAAATGTTGATTCAAGTTTATGAATATTCTGCGAATTGCAAGATGGATTTTAGCGATAATATGTTCACAATTGACAATTCACCCTCTATCACAATTCGTTCACCTAAACCAAATGATATTTTTTATATAAATAAATCATATAATATTCAGTGGAATGCTTCAAATTTACCAACAAATTATGTTTCAATTGATTATTCTATCGATAATGGAGATAATTGGATTGAGATAGTTAGTTCAGTATCAAGTAATTCATCTCATTATTGGCAAATCCCAAATACTCCGTCCGAAGAGTGTTTAATTCGAGTAAGAGCAAGGGATAATAGTTCGATTTATGATATTTCTACAGAAAGATTTACAATTCGTCAACCGCATATCTCAATTACTACTCCGTCAGAGTCGGAGGTTATTGAGGGATGTACAACCTATCGCGTAAATTTTGATAGAGAGGGAATCAGTAATTATATTAGATTTTATTACTCCATTGATGATGGTGCAAACTGGATACATTTTGCTACTCCAAGTATATCGTCAAGGAATTACTATGATTGGGCAGTTCCATCGTTGACTGTCCCCAGTGTTAAAATAAAAATTGCTGATGATGGTGATTTGTCTGTCTTTGATATTTCTGATTCATTTGTAATTTCTCCAAGTTCTGATAAAATCACAATAACCTCGCCTAATGGTGGTGAAACTTGGTCTGCTAGTTCTATTCAAACAATTACTTGGGATAGCGAGGGAACAGTAGGCAATGTTTCCATAAGATATTCAGCTAATGGTGGCTCAACTTGGGACTGGGTTAGAGATATTAATAACACAGCTGCAAATAATATTACTAATAATGGTAGTTTTGAGTGGTTAGTGCCAAGAATATCACCTTCATCAAAAATGTTGATTCAAATTTATGACTACTCTTCAAATTGTAAGATGGATTACAGTGATAATATGTTTACCATTGATAATTCTCCCTCTATTACGATTCGTTCTCCAAAAGAAAATAATATTTGGTATGTGGATAAAAGCTATTCAATTGAGTGGAATGCTTCAAATTTACCAACAAACTATGTTTCAATAGATTATTCTACCGATAATGGAGGTAGTTGGACAGAAATAATTAATTCTGTATCAAGCAACTCATCACATTATTGGACTATTCCAAATACTCCATCTGAAGAGTGTTTAATAAGAGTGAAAGCAAGAGATGATAATGATGTTTATACTATTTCAGAAATTTTTACAATAAAACAGCCATTTATAAATATCACATCTCCAGTTGAGTCAGAGATTGTTGATGGTTGTGAAACTTATAGAATAAATTTTGAAGCTGAGGGAATAGGCTCTTATGTAAGACTTTATTACTCTTTTGATGATGGTGCCACATGGATATTTGTAGAGACACCTTACATTGCATCGAGAAAATATTATGATTGGACTGTTCCATCATTAGATGTTTCTAATTTGAAAATAAAACTTGCAGATGATAGTAATTTAGCTGTTTTTGGTATCTCTGATGCTTTTGATATCACTCAAGCCTCTGATAATATTACTATAACTTCACCCAATGGTGGTGAAACTTGGTCTGCCAGTTCTCTTCAAACAATAACGTGGGATAATGAGGGGACAGTAGGTAATGTTTCCATAAAATATTCTGCCAATGGTGGCACAACTTGGGATTGGGTTAGAGATATTAATAATACAGCTGCAAATAATATTGCAAATAGTGGCAGTTTTGAGTGGTTAGTGCCAAAAATATCACCGTCAACAAATATGTTGATTCATATTTATGATTATTATTCAAATTGTAAGATGGATTATAGTGATAACAAGTTTACCATTGATAATTCTCCATCCATTACAGTACGTGCGCCTAAGTTAAATAACATTTGGTATGTTGATAAAAGTTACTCAATTCAATGGAATGCTTCAAATTTACCAACAAACTATGTTTCAATAGATTATTCTATTGATAATGGAGATAGTTGGACAGAGATAGTTAATTCTGTTTCAGCAAGTTCATCATATTATTGGACTATTCCAGACACTCCATCCGAAGAGTGTTTGATTAGAGTAAAAGCACGGGATGATAATACTGTATATGCTATATCTGAAGGTGTTTTCATAATAAAGAATCCATTTATTGATATAACATCAATTTCAGAGGGACAGATAATTCCAGGATGTACAACGCATAGAATACAATGGAACAGTGAAGGTACATCAACTTATATAAAATTATATTATTCATTAGATGATGGAAATAGGTGGATATATTCATCTTCGCCATACATAGGTTCTTCAAAATATTATGATTGGGTCGTTCCAGCTATTGACTCTGAGAATTTTAGGATAAAAATAGTTGATGATTCAAACTCTTCGGTATTCTCTATTTCTGAGAAATTTAGCATTACTTCTGGAGCAAATTCATTAACACTTATTACTCCAAATGGCAGTGAAGAATGGCCATCTCGTTCGTTACAGAATATTGAATGGAGCACTTCCGGTGTGGTAAATAATGTTACACTTAGATATTCAACTAATGGTGGAAATTCGTGGGATTATGTAAGAGATATAAATAATAGTGCTGCAAATAATATTGCAAATAATAACAGTTATGAGTGGCTATTACCTGCAAATATCAATTCAAGCAACTCTTTAATTCAGATTTATGAGTATAATAATAGTTGTATAATTGATTATAGTGATAATTATTTCACAATCAATAGAGACCCAATGATTTCAATAACATCACCATCTGTTGAGACTACATATTACTTTAATGAAACAAAACGTATTTCTTGGTATGCATCAAATCTATCTACAAATTATGTAAATATAGATTATAGTGTTGATGGTGGTTCGAATTGGATTTCAATTGTTGAATCAAGATCATCAAGCACTGGTTACTATGATTGGGTTGTGCCTACAGAAGATTTTGAAGAGGTATATGTACGAGTGAAAAGTAGAGATGATGAAGATATTTATGCTGTAACACCAAAAATAGTTATTGAAACTCCACGAATAACAGTATTAACTCCAAATAATGGAGATGAAAACTGGTTAGTTGGTGAAAATAGAACAATAACTTGGTCAACTGCAGGGCTTGGTACAACTGATAAACTAAAAATAGAATACTCTGTTGATAATGGAGAAAACTGGGATTTAATTGTTGATAATTATAGCAATTCCAAATCATATATATGGACAATACCACTTATTTCAACATCTTCACAAGTTGTTGTAAAAATTACTTCCGAAGATTTTTCTACTTCATTCGATATTAATGACAAACCTTTCACAATTACAAAACCAATTGTTGGTATTACTGTGCCTAATGATGGTCAAGTATGGTATGTTGGGGAATCAAAAGCAATTGAATGGACAGGATTAGTAAATGCTGGAAATGTTAGAATTGACTTTTCTAGAGATAATGGAAACAGCTTTACAAATATTGTTGCATCAGCTTCAAATAGTGGCTTTTACTATTGGAATATACCTTATTCTATTGAGCCATCAGAGGAGTGCTTGCTTGCTGTAACTTCATTGGCTGATGCTTCTATTACTGACACAACTGATGTTACTTTTACAATTGCAAAACCTATTATCAATATTATAAAACCTAATGGTGGCGAGATGTGGTATTTGGGTCAAACACAGTCTGTTGAGTGGAGTAATACAGGAGTTTCTTCTTCAAAAGTTGATATTGAATATTCTATTGATGAAGGAGATAACTGGATATTGATAGCTAATGTTGACAATAATGGTAGTTATAATTGGGTAATATCATCTTCAATAATTCCCTCCGAAAATGCTCTACTTAAGGTGAGTAATGAAGATGATAATTCAATAAGTTCAATTTCAGAAAATTATTTTCAGTTAATAAAACCATCAATCTCTATCACATCGCCTAATGGTGGTGAGACTATATATAAAGGTCAAACCCATAATATTAGATGGAATAAAGATGGAGCTTTTTCACCAAATGTTAAGATTGAATATTCATTAAACAATGGGGAAAGTTGGTTATCAATTGTTGAAAGTGTAACAAATTCTGGTAGTTATTTATGGAACGTTCCGTTTGATATAGGCTCAAGTGATGAGTCTTTAATAAAAATAAGAGATTCAGTTGATGAAACCATTTTT
>CAZHHH010000156.1:0-5609 GCA_964532085.1 uncultured Marinilabiliaceae bacterium | reverse complement strand
TTAGAACTTGTATCTTGCAGATAAAGCAAAATTAAACAATCCAAAATCTCCACCGTGGAATAAATAAACAGTAGGTCTTGCATCTATACCAACTTGAAGTGGTATATTTGGAATATGATATTCTGCACCTCCATTAAACGCTATTCCTAAATCTAGTTCAGAATAAGCACTTTTATCATCTCTTGAATAATGATTCTTTACTAGAGCAGATGGTCCTCCACCAATGAACCAATAAAAACCCATATCAATTGGAAATACCAACTGATAAAGCCCTGTTAAGTTCACATAGTTATATTTTCCACTGTTTGCACCAAATCCTAAATCTGCTTCAACTCTTGAGCCCCAAAGTTCAGTTTGAAAAGATGCTTCTACACCCTCAAGGTTAGTACCACCAACACGAAGTCCAATCGCACTTTCCTGAGCAGTTAGAATTGTTGCTGAAGTTAAAACTGCTAGGATCAATAATATTATTCTATTCATTCCCTTATAAATTTATTAATAACTAAGCTATTCTTAATCAAATTTTATACCAATTTTTTAAGAGCATTAGTCATACTTACCGCTTCTAAAATAATATTTTTCAAGTCAGAAATTTTAACTCTCTCTTGCTCCATAGAGTCTCTATGACGAATTGTAACCATATTATCATTAGGCGTATCGTGGTCGATAGTTACACAGAATGGAGTACCAATGGCATCTTGTCTTCTATATCTTCTACCGATAGAATCTTTGTCGTCATATTCACATTTAAAGTGAAACTTTAAATCATCTACCAACTCTTTAGCGATTGTGTCTAGGCCATCTCTTCTTACCAATGGTAAAACAGCCAATTTAACAGGTGCTAAAATTGGAGGGAATTTCATAACAACTCTAGTGTTTTTCTTTCCATCTTTTGACTCTAACTCCTCTTCGCAATATGAACCAGCTAAAATGCTCAGGAACATTCTATCTACACCGATAGATGTCTCTACCACATAAGGAACATAGCTTTCGCCCAATTCTGGATCATAATATGTCATTTTTTTACCAGAATACTCTTGATGTTGAGCCAAGTCAAAATCTGTTCTTGAGTGAATTCCTTCTACTTCTTTAAATCCAAATGGCATTTCGAACTCAATATCAGTAGCTGCATTAGCGTAGTGTGCTAATTTATCGTGGTCGCGGAATCTATATTTATCATCTCCAAACCCTAATGATTTGTGCCATTTTAATCTAATCTCTTTCCACTTTTCAAACCACTCTAGCTCAACACCAGGCTGAACAAAAAACTGCATCTCCATCTGTTCGAACTCTCTCATTCTAAAGATAAACTGACGAGCTACAATCTCATTTCTGAACGCTTTACCAATTTGTGCAATACCAAATGGTATTCTCATTCTACCAGTTTTTTGAACATTTAGGAAGTTTACAAAAATTCCTTGTGCAGTTTCTGGACGAAGATAAACTGTCATCGAACCATCAGCGGTTGCACCCATCTCTGTAGAGAACATTAAATTAAATTGACGCACATCTGTCCAATCATTTGAGCCTGACGTAGGACAAACTACATTATTGTCAACAATTATCTGTCTTAACTCATCATAATTATTGTCATCTAATGCTTTTCTAAATCTATCGTGGATAGCATCACGCTTTTCAATGTTTTCAAGGATGCGTGGATTGGTTTCTCTAAATAGTTTTTCATCAAAACTATCACCAAATCGTTTTGCAGCTCTCTCTACCTCTTTGTTATTTCTTTCGTTATATTTTTCAATAAGCTCTTCGATAAGAACGTCTGCTCTATATCTTCTTTTACTTACTCTATTGTCAATAAGAGGGTCGTTAAATGCATCAACGTGACCAGATGCTTTCCATACTGTAGGGTGCATAAATATTGCAGAATCTAAACCAACTACATTATCATGCAGCAAGACCATCGAATCCCACCAATATTTTTTCATGTTGTTTTTTAGCTCAACACCATTTTGCCCATAATCATAAACAGCACTTAGTCCGTCATAAATTTCACTACTTTGAAATACAAAACCATACTCCTTACTGTGAGCAATCAATTTTCTAAACACATCATTCTGTGCCATAAATCTTAGTTGTTTTAAAAAGTTATCTTATCTATGTTATTTCCCATACAAAACAAATTATCCATACGCACAAAATGTATGGATAATTCTATATTGTTACAAAAATAGCTAAAAAATCACAAAATCAGCATTTTAGATTGATTTTGAATCAAAAATTATTGCTTTATTTAATTTATGATTACTTTTTGGCTCATTTTTGTGCTATTTGTGTCAACCACCACCACATAAAAACCTTTCTGAAGATTATCAAATGTGATAAAATCATTATTTATGTTCTTATATTCAGCAACAGGTTTACCTGTTATATCATATAATGAAACACTGTTTTTATTAGAACTCTCTTCAAACGAAATTTTTATATCATTTGATTTAACCTCTATTTTTGCACTATCACTTTTTTCTACTTCACCAATAGAGACAGGACTTCCAGAATCTGTAATAGAGAGTTGCTTAAACTCAAAACTTCCTTTACTCTGATATCCTTCAACCACAAAAGAGACTTCATACATTTTTCCAAGCTCTAAGCCATGCTTTTCCCACTCTTTAAAATGTGCTGAAATATCTAAGGTGCCGCTTGTTCTTGTATTCTTTCTAATGCTAAAATATTGCTCAAAAGTTCTAGTACCTTTAATTGATGGCTGTTCAACTCTTGTGTTTTTAACAATGTCATACTCGCTTCCATCCACTGTGAAACTTCCAACTTTTGTAGCACCTTGTGCCATTGATGGAATCCAATTTCTCCAATCTTCTACAATGTAGAATTCAATAAGTGGGCTACTTGTCCACCCATAAATTGAAAGATATGAATTTCCAGAAGCTGTAGTTGGTCTGTAATCACAGTCATAATTAGCAACAAAATATCCTATCTCATCATGAGTTTTGGTTTCATTATATTTTAAGCCTCTTCTAGCTAAATAATTTAAAATGCCATCCCACTCCCCACTAAAAAGTGCTCCCTCTCCTAAAGTCATACATGCTGAACCTTGCGCATTTTGATTCCATAATTCATATCTATACCCATCTTGTGTGCCAGCATATTGCTCTTTGCTTTTATTCGACGGGTCAGTGCAAAAGGTCTGTGCATTAACATGTTGAGCCACTATAAAAAATAGCACAACTAAAAATCCAACAAAACTCCTCATCATTCTCCTCATTTAATAAATATACTAATTTAATTATATTGGTAAATACCAAGATGCAACTGAAAAATAGATTATTACACCAAAAATATCTGCAATTGAAGTAATTAATGGTGCACTAGCTGTTGCAGGGTCAAATTTTAGTTTTGTAAATATAAATGGTAATAACATACCAGTTAAGCTGCCTACTAAAACTATTAATATCATTGTTATCCCCACTACCAGCATAATTTCAGGAGCTCTAAAACTTGCTATTGCAGAAACGCCTAATGCCATTGTTAAACCGAGCAATAACGCTACTAAAATCTCTTTAAATATTAACTTATACCAGTCTGATAATTCAACATCACCGATAGCTAATGAACGAATCATAAGGGTTGCAGATTGTGATCCTGCATTTCCTCCACTATCAATCAAAAGTGGTAAGAAAAATACTAATGAAACCATTGATGAAATTACATTTTCAAAACTTGCTATGGCTGCACCAGAAAAGACGTTAACAAAAACTAAAGCAAATAACCACACCACACGTTTCCTATATAAGTAGAAAGGCTTTGCATTTAATGGGCTATCAATTGCTTCTTGAAAAGAACCAAATTTATGGAAGTCTTCAGTTGACTCTTCTTCCTCAACATCCATAATATCATCAATAGTGATAATTCCAATCAAAACGCCCTCATCATCCACAACGGGTAAAGCAACTCTATCATAGTCTCTAAAAACTCTAATTGCTGTCTCTTGGTCATCAAGTGCATTAAGTGCTACAAACTTTCTATCCATAAGTGACTCTATAGTTTGTGCTGGGTCAGCTAAAAGAAGCTCCTTTATCCTGATGTCGTCTAACAACTTCCAATTATGGTCAATTATATATACAACATTTAATGTCTCTGAATCTACTCCAAATTTTCTAATATGTTCAAAAGCCTGAGCCACTGTATAATCAGTTTTGATAGCCACATATTCTGGTGTCATCAATCGCCCAATACTCTCTTCAGGATATCCTAACAGTTTTGTTGTGATAGATTTCTCTTCTGGTGATAAAAGCTGAATTAATCTTTGTGTTACTTTTCCCGGTAGTTCTTCAAAAAATGCAGTCCTATCGTCTGGCTCGATATCATTTAAAAGATTTGTTAATAACCCTTTATTATGCGCTATTCCTTCTATAAGTTCTTCTTGCTTATAGTGTGGAAGCAAGGGGAATACATCTTTAGCCTGTTCACGATTTAAAAGTCTAAAAAGTATAACCACTTCTTCTTCATCAATCTCATCCAAGAGCTGTGCAACTTGTATAGGGTCTAATTCTTTCAGTGATAGTTTTGCTAATTTCCAATTCTTATTTTCAATTAGCTCATGAAAGTTGATATTGTTTTCAACCATGGTATTTCCCTCCTTACAATTAATTTAAACTGTAAAGAGATTTCTATCCTTTACAGTAATGGTTCTGTTTTACAACAATGATACGGTGTTTCGTCCATTATCTTCAAAAAATTTGTTTACAAAAACAAAAGTAATTGATTTTTATTGAAATATAAACAATTTAACATTTTTTGGAGTTAATGTATAGAATTCATCTATATCTAATATAACTATTTAATAAAACATTATTAATGTAACGATGTTTATACACCTAGAATTGATAGTCAACTTTTTGACAATTATATGTGAAATATAAATTTTGAAAACAAATGAAGGCATTTTTAAGAAAAACTTTTAGTACAGGAAATTACGATGCATCTGTATCTGCATCTTTACTATTTATGCGAGTAGTAATTGGTTTATTTTTCGTTTTTACGCACGGATATGGCAAATTTCAAATGCTATTAAGCGGAGAAATAATGTTTCCAGGCGTTTTAGGATTATCTCCAGCAGTTTCATTAACACTGGCTACTGTGGCTGAGTTTTTGGCAGCTATATTGTTAATATTTGGTTTTGCAACAAGATTTTCATCGTTCCTATTAATGGTTACAATGTTAGTTGCAGGACTTATTTTCCACTACAGCGATCCATTTTCAGCTAAAGAACTAGCACTTGTTTATGCAGCAATCTTTGCAGTGTTTACATACTTAGGAGCTGGTAAATATTCAATAGATAGTAAAGTTCAAGTTTAAGAGTTATTATTTTATAGTTTGTAATACAAAGGTGTGTAATATAAATTATTACACACCTTTTTTTATAAATATATTATCAATCACTGGTGTCGATAAAAAGAAACAAAAATCAGCGCACCTAATTAAAGTTAGTACTTAATTTTCACCATAATTTCCTTTTGCATTATACCCCAAACCCCTCTTGCTTTCAGCTAGACACAATAAAATCTTATTGCATATAGCTAATAACTATTAAAAAACACTATTGTCCGATAAAAAATCACAAAGTAAAAAAAATGAGATTT
>CAZHHH010000155.1:0-5716 GCA_964532085.1 uncultured Marinilabiliaceae bacterium | reverse complement strand
TTTAATTGATTAACACACTTAAAAGATATCTTAATTAAGTGTTTGTTGCTTATAAATAGAGTTTTACAATAAATTTTTGTATATTATAAAATGTTATTCAATTCAATTTACCTTGAATTGAAAATAATAATTTATAAGATAATTAATGAAATAAACTAGCTAACAAGCTCTCCATAAGTTAGTTTAATAATAGAAAAATGAACGAAAAGAAATTTAATATTGCCATTTTAATTGATGGTGATAATGCACAAGCAAAACTATTAAAAGAGACCATTCAAGAAGTATCCAAATATGGAAAAGCCACTATAAGGAGAATATATGGCGACTGGACTACGCAAACTATGAACTCATGGAAAAGTCTTATTAACCAATACTCTATTAATCCTATTCAGAAATTTTCTTACACCTCTGGAAAAAACTCTACAGACGGTGCTTTAATAATTGATGCAATGGATATTTTGCATAGTAAAAGCGTACAAGGTTTCTGTATTGTTTCAAGTGACAGTGATTATACCGGTTTAGCAAAAAGAATAAGGGAAGAGGGTATGTTTGTAATGGGCATTGGCGAGAAGAAAACACCAGAGTCTTTTGTGAAATCTTGCGATATATTTACATATACTGAGAATATTACTCCCAAAGAAGTAAAAGATAAAAAGCAGGAGAGGTCAACAGCACTTGAAGATAAATCCACGAAAAAGGTAAAAAAGAGGGTGAAAAGCAGAAGTTTTCTCTCTGAAAAAGATTATGAAACAGTTTTAAAAGCTTTTGAAATATCTACGGATGAAAATGAAGTTGCCTATGTTTCAACAATTGGTATAAATATCCGAAAGATTGACCCTAGTTTTGATACACGGGCTTATAATATCTCTACGTTATCAAAACTATTTGAGAGACTGGATGATTATAGAGTTCTGAAAAATCAAGTTGGTGCGCTAAATCACCCGCTTGTTAAACGCAGGTAATATGTCTGTAGTTTGGTTCAGCTTGGTAGTATAGATGAAAGCCCAAAATTGTTGAATTACTAGAGAGTTTAGCTCAACTATAAAGCCAAACCCTCTAATTAAAACTTACACACTTTAAGGGATAGTGTCAAGTAAAAACTCCTTTATAGTCTCTATTACACCATTATTGTTGTTGTCATACTTTGTGATGTGTTTAGAAACTTCCTTTACTTTTGGATGTGCATTTATCATAGCAAAAGAGTGTTCGCCCTCTTGCATCATATCATAGTCGTTTAGATAGTCGCCAAAAACCATAATCTCCTCTGATGATACATTTAGCATTTTCTTAATCATGCTAACTGCATTGCCTTTGGTTGCTGTAAATGTTGTTATATCTACCCAATCGCTGCCCGACATAGCAATTCTATAGTCGTTTTCATACTCTTTTAAAACTAGGTAAGAGTTGTTTTCTGTGCCTTTAGCATCTTGTAGAGCTATTTTAAGTATGGTGTCATCAACTTTTGTTAAATCTTCAACAACGGTCAAATGGTGATAATACATTTCGGTTTTTGCAAGAAATTTCTCTTCTGTTGATTCGATATATGCTGTTGATTCGCCACACATTACAATATTAACTCCCTCAATTGTTCGTGCTATCTCAATGAATTTGTGCACCTCGTCTTTTTTAAGTGCATCAATATGTATTATTTCCCCAGCTTTTTTTACAATAGAGCCATTTTCAGCAATGAAAATAACTTCATCTTTAATTGATTCAAATTGCCCCACAATTGTTGATAACTGTCTCCCTGTTGCTACAACGAATGTAATTTCTCTTTCCTTCAACGTTTTATAGATATCCCAAAATTCTGGATTAATCTCTTTCTCATCATCTAAAAATGTACCATCAAGGTCAGTTATCAATAATTTAATATTCATCTATTTCTCCTTAAATTTTAATCAATATATAGTTTGGTAATATTACCATAGGCATCAATTCTTCTATCTCTGAAGAAAGGCCATATTCGTCTAACTTTCTCAGAACGTTCTAGGTCTATATCAACAATTAATATCTCTTCTTTATGATTATCAGCTTCGCATAAAAACTCTCCTTGTGGGCCAACTGCAAAGCTGTTACCCCAAAATGAGATGCCGTTGGTTTGTCCTGATGGATCAGGCTCGAAGCCTACTCTATTTACAGCAATCACAGGCAGTCCGTTTGCTACTGCATGCCCTCTGTGAGAAATAACCCACGCATCACGTTGACGCATTTTTTCATCATCAGTGTCGGTGCTTTCCCAACCAATTGCAGTAGGGTAAATAAGCATATCTGCACCTCGCATTGCCATAAGTCTTGCTGGCTCTGGATACCATTGATCCCAACAAATTAGCACTCCTAAATTACCAACGGATGTTTTTATAGGTTCAAATCCCATATCACCAGGGGTAAAGTAGAATTTTTCATAATATGCAGGGTCGTCAGGAATGTGCATCTTGCGATACTTTCCTGCTATGGTGCCATCTTTCTCCAATACTACCGATGTGTTGTGATATAACCCAGCAGCACGCCTCTCAAAAAGTGATGTTACAATCACCACTTGAAGTTCCGCAGCTAGTTTTCCATACTGATCGGTTGAAGGACCTGGAATTGGTTCTGCAAAATCAAACAAGTCAGGGTCTTCTACTTGACAGAAATATAGCGTGTTGTGAATCTCTTGCAAAACTATCAGTTCTGCACCTTGCTTAGCAGCTTCTCGAATATTTGCTTCTAGCTTTAATAAATTTTCCTCTACATTAGAGCTATTTGATTGTTGAATTAATCCTACTTTAACACTTTTCATAGTCCTAAATTTTAAAAATGCAAATATAGTATAAGAGATGAAATAACCCGAATTATTCACCACTACTATTCGCTTTCAGAGTGTGTCGGTTAGTAGTCACTAGGTGTCTTAAAGTAAACAACTCAGTTTTGAATAATCCCAAATTGTCCATTAAGAGAAAACTAAGTTCAATATAACGTATAACCCCTATATCCCCTAAAGGGGACTTTTAGACCTGTTGTCAATAGCCCCCTTTAGGGGGTTGGGGGTAGAACGTTATGTATATCTTTATCGTTTTAAAGTAGAGACACACGGCCGTGCGTCTCTACTAATCCAGGTTAATCAACCAATTCACTTCATAACAAAAAGCCCCTAATGAATCATTAGAGGCAAATTCTTTATAAGAGATTTGTGAAATTACATGCTTAAAGTCTTGTCAACTGCTGGTTTTCCTCTATAATAACCGCACTCATCACAAACTGTATGCAATTTAATTGTAGATTGACAATTTGAGCATACACCTAAGGTTGGCATAATTGCTCTGTCATGACTTCTTCTTTTATCTCTTTTTGCTTTCGATGTTCTTCTTTTTGGTGTTGCCATTTTAATATGCTTCTTTAATTGTTATTGTCTAATAATTTTTTTAATTCACTCCATCTTGGGTCAATCTCATCACTCTCTTCATCTGTTGTTGATGTTGATTCACTCACCAAGTAATTTCCTAACTCTTCAATCATCTCAGGATTGCAGGTCGATTCTCCATTTTCATCATCAGGATGTAAATGTCTTATGGGCTGTGATGTTACAATACAATCATAAACTACATTGAAGATATTAAACTTGAAATCTTCACGAGGTATAATTGTTATGTTGTCATCAACCTCTTCATAATCATCGCCAAACCTAACAATTTGTTGATATTCATAAGAAATAGGTTGACTCATTGCTTCTAAACAGTTATCACAAAATGTTTCGATAGACCCTTCAAAATTAAGGTCGAAAATTAACATTTGTGATGATTTTGTCATCTCTACAATGAGACTTATATCTCCTTTTTCATATAAAGGGTCTTCTATAAGACGAAAAAACGAGTCATCTATTTTGTAGTCAAAACGATGTTTTCCATCGCTAAACCCTTTAAATTCAATATTGTAATCGCTCTTTTTAGCCTTCATACCCAAATAAAACTGTGCAAAGTTATAAAATATTATCAATCTAATAAAATATCTATCCTTTTTTTTGATTTTTTAGTGTTTTATGTAGTTGGTTATTTCAATAAGGATAAATTATGAATTGGCGTTTGTTCGTAGGACACCATATTTTAACGGTCTTTAATTAATAAATAATCTTGTCCATTTCATATACAGGCAATACCTCAATTGTTTTTTTGTTTGTTATTATCATATCTCTTTGGTCTAAAGTGAGTATATACCCTTTGTCTATTTTGAAAAATTCCATAGCAGATTTTACTCCATTAATTTCCCGATGCAAATTATTGCTATCTAGTTCTAAACACACTTGTATAAGAGCAAAGAGTTCTTTGTTTTTAAAAATTACAAAATCACATTCTGAATTTTGCTCATTAAAGTAATATATATCATATTCCAATCTTCGAATTTCCCAAAATACCATATTCTCCAACTTGCGACCCCAATCTGAAGTGAATGATGGTGATATTGCAGACTGAATTCCATTATCTATAAAATAGACTTTGCGAGGATTTACTTGTTGAACACGATATGAATAACTAAAGCGAGGTACTAATTGAATCAGATAACTTGCCTCTAAAAAAGAGAGATATTCCAATATTGTATTAGTGCTTTTAATATTAACAATAGATTTAAGGCTATTTGCTGAGATTAAATTACCTATGTTTGCTATTAAATACATCAGTAATTGTCTTAATGAACGCTCATCACGTATATTGTGTCGCACAGCAATGTCTCGATATATTATGTCATTTATGAGCGATTGTAAAATCTCGCTATTATTTGTTTCCAAATATTGAGGCATACCACCTAACTGCAAATACGTTTGTAATGATTCTTTATTGCGTTTTAAATTTTTATAATCACAATATTCATTATATGAAAAAGGGAATAGCTCTTTAGTAATATGACGTCCAGTTAGTTTTGTACCTAATTCTCGACTAAGCATCGATGCATTTGACCCAGTAACTACTACATTATATCCCTCGTCAAGCTTTCCACGTATGTAAATTTCCCACTTATCAACAACTTGTATTTCATCAAAATAGAGAGTTTTGACATTTTGATCTATTATTATTTTATCAAGAAGGCGTAGATCTTCAAAGTTGAAGCTATATAAACGAGGTGTGTCAAAATTCAAATACAGCCATTCACCTTCATCTTTGTTTATCATTTGAGACAAGAGAGTGCTTTTCCCACAACGACGTATTCCTGAAATTATAAGAGCAAAATCGTTTGTTATCTGTAATAAACTTAGAAGTTGTCTAGGGTGGCTTTTAACAAACGTAATTTTCTCACGTTGATTATTTATAACGGCAGTCAGTTCAGAAAGAAGTAACATAGCATTTTTTTTAAGTGTTTATTTTCAAAGATAATAGTTTGCATTACAAATGACAACTATTATGCATTACAAATGACAACTATTGTTTCCTCGTAGACAATTGCCCATTCCTCATTGTTCATTTCACATTGATAATTAATAAAAAATCAGTGAAAATCCGTATAATCCGCGTTCCATCATAATAGAACACAGGTGACACGGTTTTAAATTTATTTGCACAGATTAAAGAAACAAAAACATCATCAGTGAAAATCTGCGAAATCATTGCAATCCGCGTTCCATATACGTAATCAGTGTTCCATCATAACAGAACACAGATGACACGGATTAAACTTATTTGCGCAGATTATAAGAACAAAAACATCATCAGCGCAATCAGCGCAATCAGCGTTCTATATAAGCAATCAG
>CAZHHH010000154.1:0-5733 GCA_964532085.1 uncultured Marinilabiliaceae bacterium | reverse complement strand
GTCACGTACGAATTAAAAGTAAATCTAATATAAAGGTAAGAAGTCAATGTTACCGGTCATTGAGTGGAGACGAAATGACGAAATGCAGAGGCCATAATAATAATAATGACGGTGCTTTTGATTATTTTAGATCTGTTGAATTAGTAAATATAACAACAACCAAAAGAGATTTTTGACTCATACAAGTGATAAATTCAATAGAATAATATCATTAACAAATAGTGTAAATATGAATGATAAGAAAATTGAAGTAATTTTAATGAGTATATATAAAAAAATAAAAAGTAATGAAGAGAAGTAGATGGATATATTACAATCCCCTAACAATGGGTGAAATGGTTGACTATCTAAAAGATAAAAATGATTCTAATGAATATTTAGAAGTGCTTAAAATCTTTCCACATAAAATAGGAGAATATAAGTTGTTATGTGGTTTATTTGGTGAGGATGTTGAGATTAATTATTTCAGTACTAATAAAATGGAATATCTAACAACCTACATGTCATTTGATAAGAATCACTACGAAAACATCAAGATAATTGTTGATAATATATCGCCTTACTTAGAAAAATCAGAAGAAGTAGGTTAAAAAAGTTACTTCTAATAATAAGAAAAGAGATAATAACAATTTGGAATAACCCCATTAGGAATCAACAAAAAAGCGGTAAAAGTAACAACTCTTACCGCTTTTTAAGAAAAGGTCTAATCAATTAAAATTATACAAAAAACATAAATTACGTCAACTGGCTTTCTATTTTTTTCATTAAGTATCGGGTAGATTTTATTCCCTGAAATCTTTCTATCTCTTTACCATCTTTGAATAAAATCAAAGTTGGCAAAGCTCTGATATTATATTTTGTCGAAACTTTTCTATTCTTTTCAACCTCTACTTTGGCAATAGTTACACCTTTGTCGGCATAATGTATTGCCAATTCGTTCAAGGTTGGTTGAATTACTTTACACGGCATACACCAGTCTGCCCAAAAATCGACTAATACAACACCTTTAGATATATTTCTATTAAAATTTCCATCATTCAAAACAGCTATCTCGGTTGCTGTTTCTACATTTTCTGCTTTCTTAATTCTTTTATAATTTCTTAACCCTAGCAAAAAAATTGATAGAACAAAAATTATAACTACTGTCCAAACAGACATATTCTTAATTATTTGAAGCCACTGCAGCCTCTTTTTCTTTAACTTTTAACGAGTGTAGATAATCAGCTGCTGCCAAAGCTGCTACAGTTGCATCACCAACTGCTGTGGTTACCTGTCTATACCTTTTGGCAATTGAATCACCTGCTGCATAAACACCCTCAACACTTGTAGCCATATCACTGTTTACAACTATCTCTCCACGTTCGTTTAGATCTATTTTATGCTGTAAAAACTCAGTGTTTGGAACATATCCAATAAAAATAAAAGTACCATCAGTTTTAAAATTCTCAACTTCACCGGTCTGTTTATTTTTAATATCAACACTTTCCATATTTTCAGAGCCATAGAATGCAGTTATCTCACTTTCCAAGCGGATATCAATTTTTGGATGCTCAGTTGCTTCTTTCACTGCATGTTCAAACGCCTGAAAATGGTCAAACTGATGAACTATAGTAACTTTTGAAGCATAAGTGGTCAGCTCCACCGCCTCTTCCAGTGCAGAATTTCCACCTCCTACTACAACAATCTCTTTATCTGTAAAAAAGTCGCCATCGCAAGTTGCACAGTAAGAGATACCTCGCCCCTTAAACTCCTCTTCACCTTCCACACCAAGCATTCTACTGCGTCCGCCAGTGGTGATAATCACTGCATCTGAAGAGTAAACATCACCGTTTGTTACCTCTACAGTTTTTACTCTGCCATCTAATTTCAGTGATTTTATATTTATATTTGATTTAATCTCCGCGCCAAATGTCTCTGCTTGCTTTTTCATAATATTTCCAAGCATATAGCCATTTATAGACTCCACACCAGGATAATTTGCAATTTCATGAGTAAAAACCATCTGTCCGCCAACAGTTCCCTCATTTAATATTAATGTTTTCAATCGTGCGCGAGATAAGTAAATGGCAGCGGTCAAACCTGCTGGACCGCCACCAATTACTATTGCATCATAACTGTTTTCTTTTTTCATAATTATTAAGCCTTAACTGGAGCACCAAACTCTTCGTCTAAAATTGTAGTTATCTGCTCTTGTGTTTGAATACTTGATGTTGCTTTTACAACTTTTCCATTTTTATAGTAAATGGTGAATGGAATTCCCATAAAACCACGTACTTCTGGCAAATCTCTAATTACACGTGCATCTGGAATATCAAACTCCATATCATAAAATTTCACGTGCTCATACTCTTTTTCAAGTTCTTCTGCAATTCCATATACTGGAATACACATTGGACCCATACGTCCGCAAATAACCATTACATTCTCATTCTCTTCTAATATTTTTGCATGCTCTTCGGCACTCTCGATGTGATTCAAATTTGTGTATAACATAGCTTTTAAATTTTTAATTAATTATTTGATTTAATTTTGTTTATTAATTACAGTGCAAAAATAAGGGAGCTCAAACAATTTTCTATAAATTTGCACTACTACGGAAACTAGTTTACAGTTGAAATAAATCAACTTTTTAATTGATGTAGATCCAAAACGAACAGAAGAGACTATAAATCAAGCTCATAAAAAGAGTAACATTAAATGAAAAAGATAAAAGAGAACGATATAGATTTTATTTGTAGCATAAATGCACCCTGTTTTCATATGCTTTCACTCAAAGAAATTGAATTAATACAACAAACTAAGACCCAAATTCAATTTAGAAAAGGCGAAACCATTACAAAACAAGGAACTTATGCATCTTATATACTTTTTATCATAAAAGGAGTTGTTAAACAATATATTGAAGAGAGAGATAAAAACTTCAACTTGCAAATTCTTACTGATGGTGATTTTATTGGAGTAAATACTCTTTTTAATGATGAAACTTACAACTATTCAACCTATGCACTTGATGACACGCAGGTTTTGTTAATAGATAAAAACAATTTGATAAATATAATTCGTGACAATGGCTCTTTTGCTTATAATTTAATTCATAATCACGGAAAACACAATCAGCTTCTATATGAAACCATACGAAATTTAATGTATAAGCAAATGAATGGCAGGCTAGCCACTACCCTACTCTATCTTGCTGATGATAAATTTATTTCTAAAAATATATTTACACTTTTAACAAGAAAAGATATCGCAGAATTTGCAGGTATTAGTACAGAAAGTACTGTTAAATTTCTTAGAAATCTTGAAAAAGAGGGAATTTTAACTTTACAAGAGAAAGATATTATTATAAATGATAAAGAGACTTTGAAAACAATAGCCGAAAAGGGATAAAATGAAAGAAGTTATATTTATATATAAACATAGAATTTATAAAGTTATACAAAACATTAAGTTTGGCTTTATACTATTTGCTTCGTTATTATTTTTACTTCTCACACAAAGCTGTGAATCTGACACTTATCTTGACATAGGTAAAGAGAGTAACAACTTAGTATTATTCTCATTTCCACAAACTGACTCCGCTTTTACAATTCATGCTAGCTATAGTGTTCCAAATAATTCATTTGACGACTTTGAACGCTTATATGATGGTAACATTAAAATTATAAAAAATGGTGAATTAGTAGACTCCTTTCAATGGCCATATAAATTAACTTGGTCAGAAAGAAACATAACAGTTAAAGAGGGTGACATTTTTGAAATAGAACTTTCTAACCAAACAACAAAAGCCTATGGAGTAACAACGATACCTTTTGCAAACAAACTTGTTTCTGTAAAATCAGACAGTAGTAAAACAAACAATGAATATCATAACTGCATAGTAACTTTTGAAAACAGTGAAGAGACCGACAATTATTATCAATTAATTATCACTGAAGAGAGCTGGGTAGAAAGTGATAACAGAACTCTCTATGATTTTAAGTTTGTTAATTACAAAAAAGATGATAAACTTTTCAATATTAAAGATAATGAAGGTCTTATTTTGGGAGGGATTGATTTTGAAGGAACTTTTTCTGACTATCTAATTAATAAGAGTCTTTACCCACTTGAAATAAGAGTTCCATCTATCTATTTTTCAGATGCAAAAAATAACGAAAAAAGAGTTTTAACATTTCATCTTTTAACGCTCTCAAAAGACTATTATGACTATGTTAGAAGTAGAATTATCTTTGATTATAATCAAAAGATTCCTATTGTTACACCATTAGTAAAAATTCATAACAATATTATTGGTGGTTTAGGCCTCGTTGGTGGAGTTGCCGCAAGTAGTCACTCAATAACCTTCATAGGAAAAGACTATAATAAATAAGAAATTATAATAAAGTAAAATATACTTTAAAGATGCAAAAAACAGCTCATAAACAGCACTACATCCCTACTACCCAATAAACTACAACTATTTTCAAGCAGATTGTAGACAGTTTGAAAATATATTAATTATTACTATTTTTGCACCATCAAATTAAAACATCTAAATAATTATATATTATGTCACTATTTGGAAAATTAGAGAGCGTTGGTGATACAAATTCCAACGACAAGAAAGAGATTACAGATATAGAGAAAACCAAAGTCTTAATCATAGGCTCTGGTCCTGCTGGCTACACTGCTGCAATTTACGCATCACGTGCTAATCTTTCTCCACTATTATATGAAGGTCTGCAACCAGGTGGGCAGTTAACTACCACAACAGATGTAGATAACTTTCCTGGTTACCCTGATGGAGTAACAGGCCCTGAGATGATGGAAGATATGAAAAAACAAGCAGAACGTTTAGGTACTACTGTACGTTTTGGTCTTGCTACTTCTGTAGATTTTTCAAAACGTCCATTTAAAGTAACTATTGATGAAAAGAAAATCATCGAGGCAGATACGGTTATTATTGCGACAGGAGCAACCGCTAAATATTTAGGTCTTCCAGATGAAGAAAAATATATGGGTATGGGAGTTTCCGCTTGTGCAACTTGTGATGGCTTCTTTTATAAAGGAAAAGACGTTGCAGTAGTTGGCGGTGGTGATACGGCAGCCGAAGAGGCTCTATATCTTGCAGGAATGGCTAACAAAGTTTATATGATTGTTAGACGAGATGAGCTGAGAGCTCAAAAAGCTATTCAAGATAGAGTTTTCAAAACTGAAAATATTGAAATACTTTGGAAACATCAGGCAGTTGGATTGTTTGGAGAAGGAGGAGTAGAAGGTGCACACTTAGTTAAAAACTTAGGTACACCAGAAGAGGAAAAAGTTGATTTAAAAATTGATGGATTTTTCTTAGCAATCGGTCACACACCAAACTCTGAAATATTTAAAGATTACTTAAACACTGACGAGACTGGTTACATATTAACCACTCCAGGCAGTTCAAAAACTAACGTTCCAGGCGTATTTGCTTGTGGTGATGTTCAAGACACTATCTACAGACAAGCAGTAACCGCAGCAGGCTCAGGCTGTATGGCAGCTTTAGACGCAGAACGCTGGTTAGGTGAAAATGAATAATCACTCCATACTTATAATATCGAAAAGGCTATCCGTTATGGGTAGCCTTTTTTCGTGTGTAAAAATTTGGGAATTATAAATCAGCGAGAAACCAATCACCTAATAAATTATGGAGTTAACAACATACAACACAATTCAGCATTGACTTACATAACGTATTATTATCATAATCTAAACCTC
>CAZHHH010000153.1:1557-5796 GCA_964532085.1 uncultured Marinilabiliaceae bacterium | reverse complement strand
AGTCTTAATCCTTGTTCTAATGGAATATGCTCTCTGACAGCTTTTTTTGTTTTCTTTTAATAATCAGTGTGTTAGGTGTTGTTGTTCTCCGAAAATGACTTAGCATTAAGTATTATTAACACTTTTTTAGAGTGGTGCAAAGATAGTGATAAAAAAACAATATGTCAAAGAACTATTGAGACATTTTTTGCTTTTATTTTAAAGCTATGCATCTTGTTAAAGATAAATAGTTTTATTCACAAAATGAAATAATTATTACTAATTAATTACCCTTATTTTAACTGCTTTATCCATGGGTTTGTTAGGTAGTTTGACTACTTCAAAACTAATTTTGGCACCTATGGTTAGCGCATTATATATATTGTTATTATGTTTTACAAAGGCATAATAATCTTTATTGCTTTCTGATTTGATGAATATATCTCTACCTGTTTCTTTTGGTCTAGCCATACTTTTAATAATACCATGTACTCTCGTGTTAGTTATTTTATTGTTTTTTATAACGCTAAGCCATTTTTGTCTTAATTTATTTAATAATTCTTTATAAGATTGAAGTTCATAATTATGATCGTTTGTTGTTAGCTTTGCTTTTTTTAATAGATAGGGGCTCACATTCCAGCCTTTGTTTGTTCTTATAATTATTAATAAATGGTAGTGTTCTTTTGCTAATTCATCGTTTCCTTTCTCTGAGTAATAATCACCTAACGTTTCTAATATTTCAACTTTAAAACTTATATCTCCTGGTTTTAATATAGCTTTATGAAGTAATATACTTGCTTTATCTTCATTTCCTATTTTAATATGAATTTTTGCTAATTCAAAGAGTATAAACCACTCTTCCTTTTGTTTTATTAGTTGTTCTAATTTTTTTTGAGCAGTCTCCCAATTACCAAGTTTTGTTAGAGATTGTGCTATTCTTCGTGATAACCAAATTTCATTAGAGTAGTGCAGTTTATTAATTTCGCTTAATGCTTGTTCAGATATTTTTATACATAATTCAAATTTATTATTTATATATAGTGCTTTAGAATATATTGCATACCACTCTTCTTTCACTGAAGCTAATTCTTTATGCTGTACTTTTCCTTTAATTTTTGTTTTTACGATTTTACATTCTGTGCTTAGCTTATTAGGATTAATTATTGCACAAAAATTTTTGATTAATTTCCAGTTGGGTGATACTCTTTTGCTTTCAGTTTTAAATATTTTAAGTGCTAGCGTATTATAAAAGCTTTTGGCAAAGTCGTTATTAATTTTTTCAAAAAAAGGAAGTGTTATAATTATTTTCTCTAATACGGAGGTGGTGTCAGTATTAGTAGATTTAGCTGTTTTATTTTTATATCGATCATATAACAATAAAATATATGAATTGATTATTCTTTCAGAGGTATTTTGGTTTATTTGTATTTTATAAATATGCAAATAGCTTTCTGCAGCACTGTATGATTTAATAGCTCGTAAGCATCGTAATATATCAGAAGTTAAATGGTTGTTTAGGGATATTTCGTTATTAGTGTAATTATGTTTGTTTTCTTTGAAAAACTTTAGTGCCTCATTAAATTTTGATTTAGAAACGAGTTCTCTTATATGATATTGCATTTTCATAAAAATACATTTTGGTTAGAAAAATAGAGTGTTTTTTTGTTTTGTAATTACATCTATATCTATGGTTTGTCCGATTATTTTCATTGCTGTCAGATAATCTGTTGAGATTGGAACAACAAGGATGCTGTCTTTATTTTCATATGCTTCTTGTACTTCAGTTAAATCTGATCTTATTTTGTCATATTTGTCATTGGGCAAATCAGCAAGAAAAACAGAGCGTTGTACTCTAAAACATCCCATGCGTAGTAGATATTTCGACACGTGATTTCTTACCTTATCATTTTGTATATCATACATTACAAAAAAAATCATATTCCCAGCAGCTCTTTTGTTTTTAATAATTATTCCTAAAATTCGTTTAACTCTATCTTCTAGCTCGTTTAATTCATCTAATCCTGAAACTTTTCGATTTGGTGGTGGTGAGTTTTTAATCCCAGCTTTTTTGAATTTTCGCATTGTTTCAACAAAACTAATTTGCTTTTTCTTTTTAGTCATTTTAGTTTTGTTATAAGATTAAGAATTGTTGTATTAAATCTGCACAAAGTTCATTTAATTTGTCGTCTGTTCCTCTGCGGGGCGACTGAACTACAGAGTATCCTTTACTTCCATAAAAAATGTTTATTTCAGCTTCTTTTAAATTTAGTTTTAATCTTATTTTTTTACCATAGTGTATATTTATTACTTCTTTGATTATTAATCCTGCATCTGATAGATAAGAGATTAAATCCTCAATAATTATATTGAGTTCATCTGGTACATAGGCTTCTTTTTTCTTGATTTTTGTCTTTAGGTTAGGATTAAGTAACTCTTTTATTTTAAGCATTGCTTCATCATCTGGTTCTGATTTTTCTTTTTTTGATTTTTGTGGGGGTGACTCTGCAAGTTCTTTTTCTATAGTTTTTTTTACTTGAAAAAGTTCACTAACATTTGATGTATCTATAAATTTTTGTAAATCTACTGTGTCAGCAGATGGATTGAAATAGCTATTGGGGTCAAAACTTATGAAGCATGCTCTAGTAACATCACTTGTGCTAGTGTCAATCACTTGATTTAGATTATATTGATCAGAGAATTGTTTTACAAAAACCTTATAAAATAGAGAGTAAATTCCTGCATCATAGCATCTTTCTTTTAATTTAAATACTAGTTTTAGTCCATCTTCCCCTGGTGATACAAAACTTAAAAGTACGCGCGAGTCGCTTTCTAATCCATTTCTTAAAGTCGTGACATTCATCCCTTTTTCGGTTATATTATCAATGTCAATAATGAAGTATTCTGTATATGCAAAATTTATAGTCCTTCTAATTGGTGGATTGAATATGCCACAAACTATATAAGGTAATTGTTTTTTTAGCATATTATATTGTCGAGAATCCATTTGTCGTATTATGCGTAGTTGACGAATGTGCTTTTCTATACTTGACTCTGGTTTAATTAGTTTATGATAGAGATATTCCACTTTCACTTTTGTAAGTCTATCTTCTTTAGTTGTTATACTTTTGCCAGCTTGTATCATAATTAATTAAATTTTTTAAAGGTTTGTGCTAAGCTTTGTGTATATAGCAAAATCTGGTTTTCTCTGCTTCTAGAAACTCCTGAAACAGTGATAACCTCTTCAAAATAATCATTAAAAGATTGAATTAGTACACGCCGTCCTAATCCTTCTAACCAATATGAACCGTCGTCACGTATTGAGTAATATTCATCTGTAATGATTTCTTGTGTTACTAAGCTCATCACAACATAATCTACCCATATTCTATAAAGTTCAATAACATCATATACAAGTACAGGGCGGTTATAATCATCGCGGTGAAAAACACCCACATACGGATCAATTCCTGCACGAATTAACAATCCCTCTATTCGTGCATAAAGTAAACCATAACCATAATTTAAGAAGGCATTTACAACATCCATAGCAGGGTGTTGACTTCTTTTATCAAATTTATATTTATCAGGTATAAAAAGATTCAAAGCTTTAAAATATATTTGTGAAGATACACCTTCCCACCCTCGCAAACTAGGTGCAATATCAGTTATTATATCACCTTTTAGATGACGTACTTTATTGCGATAATCTTCAAGACGTGTAACAGCCTTTTGTATTTTATTATTTGTTACACTATCTTCAACTTTCATCATAAGTAATAATGCTTGTTGATTATCAATCTTTTGTGCAACGATATCTATTATCCATGATACAGCTTCGTTAGAAAAGGTAAATGCTAATTGTCCTTTACGAATGGTTGAAACAGAGCCATATTTAGGACTCCAAATTCGCCCAAGTGGAGTGCCAGATTTATCCATAAATAGAACTTCAATTTCATTTTCAATGGCAAGGAGTACAGCATCACTGGTAATTTGTGCTCCACGACTTATTTGTATAGATTTAATTCCTTGTGCAGGGACACGTTGTTTACCATCTTTATGTATAATCTGAAAGGCTTCATTATCACGACTTAATGAGGTGCCAAATGTGTTTAATATTAATTCCATTGATGTTATTTCTTAATTTATAAAAAAATCATTGACAATGTGTAATTTCTCTCGTGCACGTGTTACAGCTGTATAGATCCATTGATAAGCTGCAGGTTTGGCCTCGAGTGTAATGTTTCGTGGTATATCCACAAA
>CAZHHH010000153.1:0-1457 GCA_964532085.1 uncultured Marinilabiliaceae bacterium | reverse complement strand
CGTACTTCTACCATTCTAAATGACAAGTTGGCACGTTGATATCGTTCATCTTTAATCTGTTCTATAACAACCATATCGCCATTCATCAAACCACTGATAGCATTATTTTGTGTTACTAGAAGTAAGTCACCTACTTGCAAAGTCTCTTGCATTCCTAAGGCTGTGCGTATTAGCTTATTTATATTGTTACATTTATAATTTGAAGGAGCTATAAAAGTAGCTTTTTCATATTTTTTGTTTTTAATCAGATTAAGATAATGACTAATCATATGATATTGGTCTCTGTGTAGTTGAATATCTTTATGACCGCCCAATGGTAATTTAGCCCATCTTACATTGGGAGGATTTTCGTACATTTGACGCAGCTTTGTGGATGCATTAATAATGGAGTTATCTTCTTGTTGTCGAACAATATTTGTCATTGAAGACTCTACAACTTTTAATTTGAATCTGTTTTGTATATAATTGGCAGAAAGTGCTGGTGAAATATCTTGTGTAATTGGTGGTAACTGAGCTTCGTCACCTACAAAAATAAATTTACCTTTTTTATTAAATGTAAGCAAGTCAGTAAGCAGCTTTCCACTACCAAATTGCGCTTGATATGCACTTTTGTCCTCTATGTCCGATATCATCGAAGACTCATCTATAATGTAGTACCGTTCAGGTTCATCATCATTTGGTGTATTAAGTGTAAAGTTGAGAAGAAGTTGTCCAGTACTATCAATTCCTGTGCTCTCTTCTTTTTTAACCACCTCTTCAAGATCTTGATTGAAATCTGAAAAATTATAAATTACTGAATGTACTGTAGAAGCATTTGTTTTGGTAGCATTTGTAACAATTTTAGCTGCTCGACCAGTGGATGCGGCTAGAGTATATAGATGTTTATTGACTTTTAGATGGTTTATAAAATAACCTATTAATGTTGTTTTACCAGTACCTGCATAGCCTTTTAAAATGAAGACTTGCTCAGAGTCATCACTAACAAATTTTTTAAAACGCTCAAATACACTTTGTTGATGTTTTGTTAGTGTAAACGGTTCTTTTTTGTGTGAATTATCTTTTTTTTCCATAGTCCTAAATCATATTTTCTAATAGTAACTTCGAAATTGTACAAATTTAAATAGTGATTCTTTTTGTCCATTTCCCAAATCTTTAGTTTGTCGTTGGGTAGTAGATGCTATTGCACGGATTCCTACTTCTTTTAGATTCTGCAGAAGCGCATATACAAAGGTCATTTCACCCATTAGGTGCACTGTGATATCTGTTAATTTTTTGTGCTGACTAAAATTTTTGATTTTTTCAAAATAGTCGTTAGCCAACCCTTTAATATATTCTTCCTTTCCTGCTGGATCAACAACAGGGAAGGGGAGATCTATAATTTTACCAAACAGTAAAGCAGCTTCTTTCTGTTCTTCACTCCATAATGTGGAGGGATGGTTTGAGAGATTGATTAGCAT
>CAZHHH010000152.1:0-5822 GCA_964532085.1 uncultured Marinilabiliaceae bacterium | reverse complement strand
TTATTTGTAAAACTATAAAACATAAAGAAAGGAAGTGAATAAAAATGGTTCAAAAGAAAAAAAAATTAATAAGCATTATTCTAATATCTACGATAGTGCTTATGTTGTTTATGGGCTGTACAAAAAAACCCCAATCGCAACTTAGATCACCCGAAGATTATGATAAGATTGTAGTAGGTCATGTGTCGAAATTTGGAAACCTTCTCTTATATCTAGCAAGCCATTTAGAATATTTTGAAGAAGAAGGTATTGATGCGGAACTAAAAGCATTTGAAAGCGATGAAGAAGGAATAGCAGCAGTGCTTTCCGGTGAAATTGAAACAGGAAATTTCAAAACTATGCCGGCGCTGTTATCAATAGATGCCGGGGAAGATTTAAAAATAGTTGGCGGTGGACATCAACATGGATACGGAGTTCTGACATTAGAAGAAAATCCAAAGAAATACAACTTCCTTAAAAACTATGCGGGAGGAAAAACAATAGGTACTGTAGCAAATGCTATGGAAGATGTATTGACAAAAGCAGCCATAACGCGCCTGGGTTTTGAAATAAACAAAGATATAAATATTGTCGAATTCAATTCACCTGCTGATTTAGTAGAAGCAATTAAAAACAAAGAAGTTGATGCAGGAACAATTTGTCTATCAGATATAGATAAATCTCAGCATGAAGGCCTAAGGATAGCTATAGAGTCAATAGAACTTCTTGAAAAGCATCCCAGCTATAGCCAAGTTTCAAGAGCTAGTTTTTTAGAAGATGAAAAAAATCAAGAACTACTAACAAGGTTTAATAGAGCGACTCTCAGGGCATATAAATTTTATTTGGAAAACCCTGAAGAAACAGTAGATATTATATTAAACTATGTAGACACTGACAGAGATATGCTTATGGGAAACATATATGACGAAAATAAAATGTTTCGGTTAGAACAATTTTGGCCTCACCCAAGTCCGGTAAGAGCTTACAACTGGAAGTTTTTACAGGACCTAGAAGCACTTGGTTATCTTAAATCTGATAAAGATATATTAAAGGATTATGTATATGAAAATAGTTATACCGAGGCAATGAATTTATTAGCAAAGGAAACTAAAGATCCTGTTTATATTGAATTAAAAAGCGTGCATGTGTGCTGAGTTAAATAATTAATATATCTCTAGTTAGAGATATAAATTGTGTTATAGTCACAAACATAGCATGAATTAAGGAGGTTAAAATGGGATTTAAATTTAATTTTTTTTTAACAGTTTTTCCGGAAATTTTACCATATTTAAAAAATACCTTATGGATTGCGATAGCAGCATATTTTTTGTCGTTTATACTCTCAATAATTGTATCTATTTGTCGAATGCTTAACATTAAAGGGCTCTATAGATTTTTTGAAATGTATATATCCTTCTTTCGGAGTACACCTTTGGTAACACAATTATTTTTTATTTATCTTGGTTTGCCACAAGTTTTACCGATAATTTCAGAGATTAGTGAAATTACAATATTGATAATAGTTATGGCGCTAAACCAGACTGCATTTATGGCAGAGATTATTCGTGGAGCATTTTTATCTATCCCAAAAGGCCAATATGATGCAGCAAAATCCATTGGTATGACCACAAAAGAATCACTCCGATATATCATTATTCCACAGGTTATTCGAATAGCTTTACCTGGTATGATAAACAGCGTTATAAGTCTAGTAAAAGGAACATCCATGGGATATGCAATTGGTGTATTAGAAATGATGACAGCATCTAAATTATATAGTGCTCGAACCTTTCGACATATAGAAGTATATACTGCGTTATTGCTTATTTATTGGGCAATAGTACTTATTATTACAAAAACTCAATCCAGATTAGAAAATAGACTTAATCGTGGATATGTGTAGGTGAATAAAATGATAAAAATAGAAAACCTTCATTGTCAATATGGAGAAAACAAAGTATTGCATGGGATCAGCACAACAATAAAAAAGGGAGAAAAAATAGCCATTATAGGCCCATCTGGATCCGGAAAATCCACTTTTATAAAATCATTGAATTATTTGGTATCACCAACACAAGGTGTGCTTGAATTCGAAGATTTAAAAGTTGATTTTAAAACAATAACTCCAAGCGAGATCCAAAGACTTAGAAGAAAGTCAGCGATGGTGTTTCAGCAACATGAACCGTTTTTAAATAAAACAGTATTCGACAATATTTTACTTCCAATGACAATAGTTCAAAAAATCCCCAGGGATAAAGCCATCAAAGAAGCAAATGAAATTCTAGAAAAAATAGATTTAGTCGAAAAGAAAAATGAATATCCACTGATGCTATCCGGTGGTGAACAACAACGTGTCGGAATAGGAAGAGCTATAGCAGTACATGCTCCTCTATTATTAATGGATGAGCCTACCTCCTCTTTAGATCCTGAACTGGTTGAAGAAATGTTATCATTGATTCGACTAATGATTGAAGAAGAAAACAAAACATTGATTATTGTCAGTCATTCATTAAATCTTGTTAAAGAAATAGCAGACCGAATTATATTTATTTATGATGGGAATATTTTATCGGAAGGCACATTAGATTATATTTTTAATGAAGCATCAGATCCGACTCTCAGAAAATTTCTTCGTAGTTTAAATTTAGCTAATTAATTTTGAAGTTTAATACCTTTTAGAAAATTTAAAAAACATAAAAGTGGGGAGGGATATCAAATGAAGAAAAGATTATTGCTCATACTGCTAGTACTAGCAATAATGGTTTCAAATATTGGATGTAGAAAAAGTGATCCTACAAAATATAAGTCCAAGGAAGCAACCCAACAAAAAATAGTAGAAAATATTGCAAAAGAGGATAAGCCCGAAGACGTGTCTTCTATACCCCTTTCGGAAAGGTCAGTCTTATATGTAGCTACTCCCGGCCAACACTATCCATGGAATTATTTTGAGGACGGTGAATTAAAAGGAGCTGATCTTGGGGTTCTAGAAGAAGTGTGCCGTAGAATGGGTTATGAAATATATTATGAAATAATGATGGTTGACTTAATTCATGGTGGAATAGATGCCGGAACAGTTGATACAGGTGCCTGACAGTTTTCTATCACGCAGGAGCGTGAAGGAAAGTATCTATTTTCAGAAGAATATTCATATACCCCCTATTATTTAGTTGTACGTGAAGATGACACAGAAATTAAATCAAGGGCAGATTTAATTGGCAAGAGATTTATAGCCGATCCCAAGACCGTGGCATATAAATTTATGATGGAATACATTGAAGAAAATAATTTAGAGGGGCAAATAGAAGTTATCGCCTCGGAAGCGGAACCATTTATGGAAATCGAGTTGGGGCGTGCAGATGCAACATTTGGTTCAATAATATTGTTTGATCATAAATGTGAAAAGGGAGATTATAATCTAAAATTTGTCGGTGAATGTGTTGGAGTAGAAGAACATGTCTTTCCATTTAGATTAGATGCTGACCCAAAATTTATGGATGAATTCAATCAACATATAAGAGATATTAAAGAGGACGGTTTTCTGTCAGAATTATATATGGAATATTTAGGTTTAGATGTGTCTAAGCCATTTGAGGCATATAAATAAAATATATAATTCTGTAATTATACTGTGCTGACACAGGTAAATAATAATTGTACCGTGTTAGCACAGATAAATAATTAGGAGGTTAAAATGGGATTTCAAATTGATTTTTTTCTTAAAACTCTGCTTGAAATTTTACCGTATGTAAAATATACAGTATTGATAGCATTGGCATCATTTATATTTTCATCAATTATTGCATTGTTTATGTCTGTCTTTTTAATACTTGATATCAGTAAAAGCTTTAATAGATTCTTCAAATTATATACATCATTTTTTCGCAGTACACCTTTGATGACACAATTATTCTTCTTTTATTTTGGATTACCGCAGATTTTTCCGAGTTTAACAAAATTAAGCTCCATGATTGTGCTAATAATAGTTATGTCTCTAAATGAGGCTGCATTTATGGCGGAAATCATTCGCGGAGCATTTTTATCTATTCCAAAGGGCCAATATGATGCAGCGAAGTCTATTGGAATGACTACAAAAGAATTAATGCAAATTATCATCATTCCACAGGTTATTCGAATAGCTTTACCTGGTTTGGTAAACTGTATCATATGTTTGATAAAAGGATCTGCTATAGGTTTTACAGTTGGTGTAATGGACATTATGACAGCAGCTAAGATTATAACCGGTCGAACTTATCGTGTAATGGAAGTATACGCTGCAGTATTAATTCTTTATTGGTTAATTGTACTTATAATGACAAGGTTCCAATCCAGGTTAGAAGCTAGATTAAATCGTGGATATGCATAAATATGTAAAAAGGTATTGAACTCAATTACTAAAGTGTTTTTTCAAAATAAAAATATATCAAGTTAATTTTTAGCAAGAGTAACAAAGGGGGTAAGCCTGTGTACAGATTTAAAACAAATAAGAGATGCAAAGAACCTATAAAAAAGAATAAACAAAGAACTCTGATAGGACTTGCAATTTTATTTATTATGGTTATGATATTTATTGCCGGATGTGGCCAAAAAACATCATATCAAAAAAATGTTGGATCATTTACTCCGATTTCAATTGAAGAAGTACATGATAAAATAGAAAATGGAACTCCATTTGTTCTATATATCAGTAATGAATCATGTCCTTTCTGTGTTGAAGTTGTAAATAATGTCAGAAGTGCTGCAAAAGAAATAAATATTAAAATATTTTATATTGACAGCGAAGACCCAGACATAAAAAATGATGAAGCATTTTCGGAATTCAGGGAAAAATATGATATAGAATCTGATCCAGTTATGTTATTATTCACGAAAGATGATTATAGTAAAGCCAGATTAATTACTGATACTGATGAGATTGCGTTTATTTTTAAAAAATACCTTGCTGAAATATCAGAATAAAAATATATATATTTATGAACAAAAGTAAATATCCTAACATGATAACAGCTTTTCAGATATTTTTTATCAAACAATCTTTTTCCCGAGACAAATTTAGTTAAAGAACCCCAAAAGTCCCTAAAATAGCGGCATCCCGGGGTTCAATTTTTGCTCAGATAAAATTTTTCAGAAGAAACGAAAAAGATGGTAACATAAGTCAATCTGTGGTCACCCATATAATGTACATAAACCTACCATTATTCTTTTTTCCCAATAATACTTTTTAATTACTTTTAATCCCTATTATTCATCCCCTACATAAACCCTCCGGCGTCAAATCCATGTAAAAATGAATCTATAACCTTTAAGAGTTAATAAAGTGTACGGGGTACGTAATCTGAAATTGTATTTAAGAGCTCTGTTTTAGTAGTAATATTCAAATCTTTACATAATATATAAGCATCTATGAAATCCTTAGCCGGCTCCGGTCCGGTTGCTAGTATTTTCATAGCAAGTAATTGTTGAACTATCCTTATTTACCCATTAATGGTATGGATATTTCAATATAATCAGGACCTTCTATCTTTACGCCGTCTTTTTCATCGGAACCGACTGCAACCATAATATTGAATGTTTCAGGTTGGGGCGTTATATCTTTATTAAGAACTAAATCTAACACAACAGTTCCTGTTCCCCCTCCTGTTGGTATATAACTGCGATCCCTACCAACTTGTACCATCGTATTATATTCATAATGCAATAAAACCGGTAAACTTTTGTCATGTAAACTACTGATTTTGCAAATCATCTATTTTGTTATTATAATTATCATCTTTATAAAATTACTATATCCGGTTCTTTAACTTTTGGACATTTTCCCATCCACACACATCACCTGCTGTTTAGTT
>CAZHHH010000151.1:0-5848 GCA_964532085.1 uncultured Marinilabiliaceae bacterium | reverse complement strand
GCAATTTCCCAATCATCTGGAATGCCGTCACCGTCTGTATCAACACGAGAAGTACCTTTCCATAAATTCCATCTGTTTGGTGCACCAATAATCAATTCATTCTCATTTCCAATAATTTTCCCCTTAGAACCAAAAGATTTTAAGTCATCAATTAACATCCAATCCAAATTATCCCGATATGGTAATGAAGCACCAACACTACCGACTAAATCATCAAATAAATTTTGTGCCGAAATAGTAGGCAACTCTGGATGATCAAATGGAGTAGATACAAAAGTTGGACCTCCAGAATATTCTGAACGTGGTATTTCATTACCATCTAAAATACCATTTCTATTTTTATCCACCCAATTGTCCTCTGCATAAATACTATATCTATCATTGCCACCACTAAAAGCACTTGAAGAACCTGCAGGCCCTGTAATAAAGTAATTACCTACTGCATTTGCATAAGAGCGTGCATTAGAATTTCCACCCATTATATAAGCTGCGCTTTTCCAGTTATAAACAATATTATTAACAAATTGATGAGTTAACTTAAACTTTGGACTGCGCGTATCATTATTAATATAAAGAGTTCTATATATCGTTATTCCACCTGCTGGCTCAATTAAACTACCTGCAGAGTGTGGCAATAATCCTTGCGAAATTATAGAATTTTGAATAGTAACATTTTCCACTGCACTAGTAACAGAAAAAGTCTCATCACGCCCCCAAGCAACAGAAACATGGTCAAAAATCATATTTTTTCCATTGGCCATGGTAAAAGCATCTTGTCCATTATCACCAAGAGCACCCATACGGACACGAAGATGTCTAACAATAACATTACTTGCCCCAGATAGAGATATTCCATTTCCATAAATAGTAACACCCTCACCTGGTGCAGTTTGACCAGCAATATAGATATTGTTTTTAACAACTATTCTTGAGTTTATCTTAATTACCCCGCCAACATCAAAAACTACAATTCTGTTTGGCTGACTTACAGCATCTCGAAAAGAACCTGGCCCTGAGTCATTTAGATTAGTTACTTTGTAAACACTTCCATATCTACCACCTACTGCATATTTTCCAAAACCCTCAGCTCCTGGAAAAGCAAGTTGTTGAGGATAAATAGTGAACTTTATCATCAACATGCTTGTAATAACAAACAACTTAATTAATGTATCTCTCATAATATTAGCTACTAATTATATTTAACAGATTAATTGTCAGGCTAGAATTTAATAACGCTAAATCATAAAAAAACTTTAGTAAACAAATATAAAGAGCAAAATTGTAATTACAAGTGAATTATTCAATTAATAAATTAAAAACATATACTTCCTTACTATTATATTAAGCGAAAAGATATTTTAAAATCATTATTGTCCGATAAAAAATTACGAAGCTAAAAAGATGAGATTTAGCTACGCTGAACTTAGTTTCTCACTACGTTCGAAATGACAATCAGTTAGTTAATTATTGGGTGGGGTTGGTTTGCGGCAAAGCCGCAAACCAACCCCACCCAACAGAATCCTGTAAAATACAATGTCATTCTGAGCGTAGCGAAGAATCTAAAAACTTTAATCGGACAACAGTATTTTAAAATGAACTTTGATTAGCTTTACTAACTCTTTTTATAAAGCCGTATTAATCAATTAACATTACCAAAATTAAATCCGCAATGACATTATTTCCTTTTTATTAATAATTTTTCACCTTTAATAACCAAAAGTAAAAATCACAACATAAACACCTAACTATCAAAATATTAACACCCCATTACATCAAGAATATTATTATAAAAACTTTATCTTGTTATAACTGTTTAACCAAAAGCACGTTTTGTCTATACAAAAAAGGTTATTCTAACATATAAAGACTATTTTTGCATCTCATATAAAATTATATCTATATGCTAAAAAATTTAGGAGAAAAAATTGCGATATCATTTAAGGATCAGAAAGTTTCATATAGAAACCTAATGGGTAAAATTGAACTTTATGCATCAAAATATGAAATAAATAAAGGTGATAGAGCGGTAATATTTTCTGAAAATAGACCTGCTTGGATTTATTCATTTTTTTCAATCTGGACAAAAACTGGTATTCCTATACCAATTGATTTTGGCTCAACAGTTTCTGAAGTAAGTTATATACTTAAAGACTCAACACCATCTGTAATACTAACATCGCATGAGGGTCGTAAAGTCATTGAGCCAGCTCTAAAGAATGCAAAACTAAACACAAAAATTATACTTATTGATGAGTATGAAGTAGAAGATAACAACTTAGTTTCAGATAATGATTTATTGATTGAAGACAAAAATGAAACATCAGTAATTATCTATACTTCGGGAACAACAGGCCAACCAAAAGGTGTTATGCTCTCTTATAACAATATGTTAGCTAATATTGATGCGGTTTCTAGAATTATTCCAATTTTCACACCCGACTCAGAAACTCTAATTCTGCTACCTCTACATCATATTTTACCACTATTAGGCTCTATGATTGCGCCTCTGTATGTAGGTAGCTCAGTTGCTATGAGTCCATCAATGCAAGCATCTGATATTTTAGACACATTAGATAAGAACAAAGTTTCTATAATGATTGGAGTTCCAAGACTATATGAAACTTTGCACAAAGGAATTATTGATAAAATAAATAGTAGTAAAATTGCAAAATTACTATTTAACTTTGCTTCAAAAGCCAAATCAAAAAAACTATCTAAAACAATATTTGGTGCAGTACACAAAAAATTTGGTGGACATTTGACATATCTTGTTTCAGGTGGTGCAGCACTAAACCCTGTAGTTGGTAGAGATTTCCAAACATTAGGTTTTGAAGTGCTTGAAGGCTACGGAATGACAGAGACAGCACCAATGATAACTTTTACTAGGCCAGGAAGAGTAAGAATTGGCTCACCAGGTGAATTAATGCCGGGCGTAACTGTTAAAATTGTAGAAGGAGAGATTACAGTTACAGGTAATAATGTCATGAAAGGATATTATAATAAACCTGAAGAAACAGAGGAAGTGTTGAAAGGTGATTGGCTATACACCGGTGACCTTGGACATGTTGACGAAGATGGATATTTATATATAACGGGCAGAAAAAAGGAGATTATTGTTACCTCAAATGGTAAAAATATAAATCCTGCAGAAATAGAAGAGGAGCTTTCTCACTATGCTGCTGTGGTAGAAGCTGGTGTATTTTACAACGACGACCAAATTCAAGCTGTTATTGTAACAACAGAAAAAATTACAGATGAACTTTATACAGATTATCAAATAAAAGTAATTGAGGATTTAAATAATAAAGTATCATCTTATAAAAGGATTTTCAAATTTTACTTAACAAACGAAGAGCTACCTAAAACGCAATTAGGAAAACTACAGCGTTATAAATTAACAGATTATATACCATCAAATATAAAGAAAGAAGAAAACTCAGTAGTAGAGACAAATTATTCAGAAGAGTATAGAATAATTGCTAATTATATTAAGAAAGAGAAATCACGTACAGTTAAACCTAGTAGCCATTTAGAATTTGATATTGGATTAGACTCATTAGATAAAGTTGCACTTCATTCATTTATTTTCCAATCTTTTGGAATTAATATGAATGCAGATGCATTTGATGAACTAAATACTATTGAAAAACTGGTGTCGTTTATAGAAAAAGAGAAAATAAAGATAGAAGAGGTTGAAATTGACTGGAATGCAATTTTGCAAGAACAGACCAATTTTAAACTTCCTAATTTTTGGATATCGAACTCATTTTTAATGAGATTTTCTAAATTTTTCTTCAAGATATACTTTAGATTTAATAGTAAGGGGGAAGAAAACATACCTGATGGGCCATGCATTATTGCACCAAATCATCAGAGTTTCTTCGACGGTCTGCTAGTGACAGCACTTATGCGTACTAAGCAAATTAGAAATACATTCTTCTATGCAAAAGCACAACATGTTAAAAAACCATTTGTAAAATTTATTGCAAATAATAACAATATAATTGTTGTTGATTTAAATAAGAATCTAAAAGAGTCAATTCAAAAGCTAGCGGAAGTATTAAAACAGAAGAAGAATTTAATGATTTTCCCTGAAGGTACTCGCTCAGCTAATGGGGATTTAGGTGACTTTAAGAAAACATTTGCAATTCTAAGTAGAGAACTAAATATACCAATTGTTCCTGTTTCTATAAGTGGTGCAAATTACGCAATGCCAAAAGGTAGCTTGTTTCCAAAACCATTTAAAAAGATTAATGTCGAGTTTTTAAAACCCATATATCCAAAAAATATGAGTTATGAAAATATTACAAACACAGTTAGAGATAAAATAAAAGAGAATTTATCTAGACTTAAAAACAAGAAATAAAAGACAGAGCAAATGGTAACAATAACCACTTGCTCTATTTTTAAAACTAATTATTAATCTAACTTTAATTGACAATCAAAGATTCAATAACGTGTGGTTCAAAATTCAACATCCACTCCATCACAACCGCTTCCTCTTCACCATCGTCCCAAAATATTTCAACACTACTTAACAACTCAGTCTCATCAACTTCATTAAAGTAGAAGTGAATCTCATTCGGATCTAACCATGATAAATCAAGGTATTGATAATGCTCATCATTATCAAAGGCCTCTGGACATATCATCCAGTCAAAGAATTCAATATCATAATCATCAAAGGCAGGGTAATCATAATTAAATTGATGATGATTTAGTGGTTCTATAGCATCAGAATTAATTTGAGAAAAACTCAACATCCCGAAAGAAATAAAAACTAGACCTAATACTAATAATCGTGTTTTCATATCATCCCCTCCTATTTTTTAATCCAACGTATAATCAAAAGAAACAATCCAAACATTTCAGAATTGTCCTCTTTTTATAATATACGTAAAAAATAGTTAAAAAGATGCAGTTTTGACATAAAAAAAGCTAGGATTTATCTAAAACCATAGCTTTTCTTATTAACTAATCAAAACTAAACTATTCATCGATACCATAACGATATATTAATTCTTTACGAAAAGATGCATCCTCTTTTATTGATTTTGCCTTCAAAACAAACACAACTGAATCTGTCTCTTGGCTCTCAAGAGGTTTCAAATTAAAAGAAGACCAACCTCGAAGTGCGTTATTGTATAAATCATGATTCCTATTATGTCGAAACTCTAAAATTGGTTTACCATCATCAGTATAAAGAGAATCAACATTTTTTACAAGATTTACAAAATGAACTGCACCACCTCCACCATATAGAAACTGAATGGTTAAATAATTATCTGTAAACCATAAATTTTCAATATTAATAGGATCATTTCCAATGGAGTCTTTATTAGAATCTGTCAATTTAATTATATCTTTGGTTAAAATCTCTGAAACATTATTAACTCTCACATAAAAATCAAACTCTCCATTAGTATCATTTAAAATAGTATAACTAACCCACACACGCTGATGATTAGTAGGTTTATAGTCAATATTTGATATAGATGGAAAAAGTTTATCACCACTATCTGTTACAATAAGATATGGTTGAACATCATCTGTATAAATAGTAGCAGAGGTAACCCAGAAATTATCCAAAGAATAATCTTTATCTTTTGAACATGAGAATAAAAGAGATGAGACTGTTAGTAATAATAATAATCTTCTGAAATTCATATATTTAATTTTAGTTGTTTACACAATTAAGATGCGATAAATTAAAATGGTTGCGTAAAATTTAAATATATTACGGTAGATTTGTATTTTCTGGTTAGGTTTTACATTTTTGTATTATATAGATAATAATTTCACATTAAAATATGCATAAAATAAGAGTAGCAATTGTTGGATATGGAAA
>CAZHHH010000150.1:1453-5870 GCA_964532085.1 uncultured Marinilabiliaceae bacterium | reverse complement strand
ACTAACTCGCCACAATCCATACTTTTATCTGAGTGATAAAGTACAACTTGTGAGCTAACATCAAATATATATATCAAACCATTTTTTTGTCCAACTACATCAATTGCTTTCTGTATTTTCTCAAGAATTGGTTGATATAACTCTTGTTCTTTTTTTGCTAAAGTTTGCTGTGCCATCATTTGGTAGTTTTGCAATCTTTGCTCAATGTCTTGAATCTCTTTTTCCATAGTTGTTCTAATCAACTCTGGCATAGTTTCTCTTTCAGCTATATATTCTTTAAACTTTGCCTCGTGTTCTTCGCTCATTTTCTGCATTCTATTTTGCAAAGTTTGAGCTTCAGCTTGTAGTTTTTCATCAGCTGCTTTTTTCTCAGGCAGTTCAAGAATTAATTCTTGCATATTAATGTGTCCAAACTTTAAATCTTGTGCAAAAGCTGTTCCTGCGAAGATAAAGATTAAGGCAACTGCTAAAAGTCTAAATTTGTTCATATTCAGTTATTTTTGATATTCTATGATTTTTTTATTTATAAATTCAACTCTTTTTTAACAAGTGGCGTAACATCTGTACTCTTTTCTGAGTGATATACTGCTACTCCAGATTCTATTTCAAATATATATAGAAAATTGTTATCCTCTCCTACTCGTTCAATAGCTTTTTGCAATTTTTCTAAAACAGGAAGTTGAAGTTCTTGCTGTTTTTGCTGTAAAGAGGCCTGTGCATTTTGATAAAACTCTTGTATTCTTTGCTGCATCGCCCCATACTCTTCTTCTTTTGCTGCTCTTTGTGCTGGAGTATAATTTTCATAGTTATTTTCATAATCTATCTCTATTTTCTCCACCTCTTTTTGAAGAGTATTCAGCTGCTTTTCTAGCTTTTCAGTCTCTTGTGTTATAACAGTTTCAATATTTTTATACTCTGGCATTAACAAGATTACGTCAGCCACATTAATATGCCCAAATTTCACCTCTTGTGCAGCTATTGTTGTGGCAAACAAGGTAATCAACAATGCTAAAGTGCTTATTTTCAACTTCATATTTTATATTTTTACTAATATCAATTATCTTCTTATACTATCTTTTATATCCTAATCTTTGTAAGACTTGATCGCTATAATCTTGTTTTGGATCAAGGTATAAAACACCAGATGACTTATCTAGCACAGCTGCAAGCCCGTCATTTTTAGCAATCTCTGCAATAACAGATGCTATTTGCTCTTGTATTGGTTGGATAAGACTACTTCTTCTTTTCTCCATTTCACCATCAGGACCAAAATATTTGTGTTGTAGCATTTTAGCCTCTTTCTCTTTATTGATAATAGCCTCTTCTTTAGCTGTCTTCATCTCTGCAGAAAGAAAAACACTTTCTGTTTGATACTCTTTATACATAGCCGCAACAGTTTGATAAATAGCTTCTATCTCCTCTTGCCAACCTTTTGAAGCTTGATTTAGTTGCTCTTGTGCTGCCTGATATGCTGGTATATTTCTCAAAATATAATCTGTATCAACAAAAGCATATTTTTGGGATGAGACAAATTGAGTTAACCCCAACATTATAGTTAATATAATTACAAACTTTTTCATAGTATCACATTTTAGTTATTAATTGACTTTATATATATGTGAACAATAATCATTCCGACTACAGTCGTATTTAAATTAATTTTATAAAATTAATATATTATCTCATTTTTAAAAATTTTGACCCATCGTAAAGTGGAAATTACCTTTACCAGCACTTGGGTTATATGGTATATCGTCAAATCCATATCCCCAATCAAGTCCTAATAATCCAAACATTGGTAAGAATATTCTAACTCCTACACCAGCTGAACGTTTTAGATTAAATGGGTTATAATATTTAAAATCTGTCCATGAATTTCCTGCTTCTGCAAATATTAATCCGTAAACTGTTGCTGATGGTTGTAATGTTAGAGGGTATCTTAACTCCATTGCCATTTTTGCATAGACATTAGCATCACTGTACCCATTTACTCTACCATCTTCCCCAACCACATATCTTTTTGCAGTAACTGAATAGTTTTGATATCCTCTTAAACCAATTGTCTCAGTCCCAAGGTAACTATATCCTGTCATTCCATCACCTCCTAAGTTATATTTCTCATAAGGAGAACGTAGGTATTTGTTATAGTATCCAAGAAATCCTGTTTCAAATTTGGTCATAACTACAAGCTTGTTGTTATTGTCAATTGGTTTAAACATAGAACTTTTGAAAGTCCATTTATGATATTCAATGAATTTATAAAGTTCACTTTCATCTGTTATGGTTGAGTAATCTTTATCACTAAATAGCGAGTATGGTGGAGTTGCTTCTACTCCTACAACAAAGCTTGAACCAGAACGAGTATAAAGTGGATTATCAATAGAGTTTCTTGAAAATTGTAGTTTCATTTTTAAGATATGAGACATTCCATTTTGGACATAATTATATATCCAGTTTTTGGAGTTATAGTTTATATAACTTGCCTCTGCATAAAGACCAAAGAAGTCATCTGGCCATGTTAATCTTTTACCAAAACCTACAGAAACTCCAAAGTTCTTAATATACTCATCTTCATTAATATAATCTTTTGACATTACTCCACCGCCATAACCTCCATAGCTACCTCCGTAACCACCGTAGCCATATCCATACCCATAGTTATAATAGTTATCATAATAAGATTGGCTAACTCCAGATTGCATTGAACGATATATTGAAACACTTAATGAGTTTGGTTTTTTACCTCCTAACCATGGTTCTACAAATGTTAAACTATATGATTGATAATACTTACCATCTGTTTGTGCTCTTAAAGCCAGTGTTTGTCCATCACCCGTAGGCAGTGGTCTCCAAGCCTCTTTATTTAAGAAATTCCTAATAGAGAAGTTAGAGAATCTTAGTCCTAAAGAACCTATAAACATTCCACCTCCCCATCCACCAGAAAGTTCAACTTGGTCATTAGCTTTTTCTTCGAGGTCAAACTCTAAATCCACATTTCCTTTCTCTGGATTTGGAATAGGTACAGGGTTTATTTTTTCTGGGTCAAAATGCCCTAGCTGAGCTAACTCACGCACTGTTCTAATAAGTGCTGACTTATCAAAGAGATCGCCGGGCTTAGTTCTCAACTCTCTTCTAACAACGTGCTCATGAGTTTTTGTATTACCTCTAATTACCACACTGTTTATTGTTGCCTGATCACCTTCATACACTCGCATCTCAACATCAACTGTATCATTCTCAATGCGTGCATCAACGGGTGTAATTCTACTAAAGAGATAACCATCATTCATATATAAGTTATGAACAGCATCATCTTCAATATATAATCTTTTATCCAATAGAGTTTGGTTAAAAACATCACCTTTATTAATTCTCAAAATATAACTTAGATATTCTCCTGGATACATACTGTTACCTACCCAGCTTATATCTCCAAAGTAATATTTATTACCTTCATCAATTTTTATATAAACATTGACTGTATTATCATCATTTTTTGAAACTGAATCTGTTAAAATAAATGCATCTCTATACCCTATTTCATTATATTTCTCTATAATTCTATCTAAATCATCTTTATAATCCTCTTGAACGAATTTTTTTGTTCTAAAAAAGTTTCTGAGTTTTCCTTTTTCATTAGTTTTTTTAGTAATTCTATTCAATTTAGAATTTGTAAAGGCTTCGTTTCCTTCAAAAGTCAGCGTTTTAACCTTTACTTTATCTTTTTTATCCACATATACATCTAAAATTACATGGTTAACTTTAGATGTATCATCTCTTTGTACAATATCAACATCAATATTATAAAATCCTTTTTCAACAAAATGATTTTTTATAAACCTTTCAGCCCTTTCTACCAAATAAGGAGTAACTTGGCTACCTTTCATCATAGAAACTTTTTCATCTACAGCCTCCCTTTCCGACTTTTTTAATCCATGATAATTCAGCCATGAAAGTCGAGGTCTCTCTTGTAGATAAATCTCTATATAAATGTTTCTCCCTTCTATTTTTGATGCTCCTATTTTCACATCTGAGAATAATCCGTAGTCCCAGTATTTTTTTATTGCCTTAGAGATTTGGTCTCCTGGTACTATAATTTCTTGCCCAACTTTTAAACCAGATAGGTTTGCTAAAATTTGTGGATCATTATTCAAATTCCCTACAACATCAATTCCTGCAATTATGTAAGTTCGTGGTTTTCCAGAATAAGAAAAGTCAGAAGTCTCACTTTGACCGCTGACAATAATGTTTAATGCAAAAACAAAAAGAATTGAAAAGAATATTTTTTTTAAACTCATTATAACTTTTAATTTAACTGGTCACTTGTTTTACCGAATCTTCTTTCTCTGTTTTGATAACTTAAGATTGCTTTATAGAACTCTTCCTTACTAAAATCAGGCCACAATGTCTCTGTAAA
>CAZHHH010000150.1:0-1353 GCA_964532085.1 uncultured Marinilabiliaceae bacterium | reverse complement strand
ACCTCTTTTTTTGGTCTATTCCAATTTTCAGTCGAGAAAGCATAAAGAGTCAAAAAGCCCATTCCAAGTTCTGCTGCAGCTTCTGTAACTGCTCTTACTGCTTTTACTCCATTTCTATGCCCAAAGATTCTTTGATTTCCACGGCGTTTCGCCCATCTTCCATTACCATCCATAATAATGGCAACGTGCTTAGGCAGTTTTTCCTTATCTATTTTATCTTTTTTCGACATTTTTACTATTTACTACTCTTTTTAGAATCCATCAAAACATTTTCCACCTTTTGTATAAATTTGAAAAGAGAGATAAACACCAAAAATAGAGTACCAATCATTATTATGAATAACCGACCGAGTGCGATAATTAAATGGATCTTGTGGATTAATTCCGTTAGTAAACCCCACATAATCTATATCATCTGCAGTCAATTTTCTAAATGACCATTGTGCTCCAACCTGTGTCCATCTATTAATTTTCCATTTTACTCCGGCACCGAAAGGCAAAGATAATACAAATGTCGGTTTTTCATTAATTTTACCCTCTTGTTCTTTATATCTATCATAAAATACTCCACCAAGTCCAAATGTTAAATATGGTGTAAAACGTGCAGAGGCATCATAAGGGTGGTCAAATGAGAAAAAATTAATTTCCATCATCGTTGCAAAATCAACCACATTTCTTTTAAATTGATAATTTACATTCTCAGAATTTGGATAGTAATTGCCTTCATATTTATACTTTCCACTAACCCCAACACTGTTTATTGATGCTGTATACGCTATTCTGTCACCAACAGCGTATCTTAAAAAGCCCCCAAAAGATGGATGCACTCTATAAAACTGACGCGAATGATTTAAATCTCCATTATACCAAGATACTCCAGCTGTTGGCCCAACAGACAATCGAGCATATTTTTGCCCCGAAAGAGTTATTTGAGTAAAAACAAAAATAAAGAACAATATATAAATATGTAGTTTCATAATCTCTTGTTAATTTTATCCTCCTTAAAAATTAAAAACGTCACACTATTTAATATATTATATCGCATCTCTATTTTTAATTTCTTTTATCAACACCCCACATCAATTTATTCCTTAACGTTGAATAAAAAGTGTGACCTTTAATCTCAATTACTGAAATTTTAAAATCTGCTTTTTTAACTGTTAATGTTGCTCCATTTTCAAATATTTTACTTCTAGAGTCGAGCGAAGCTAAGAAATTTCCACCACGCCCCTCCACTTTTAAAGTTATTTCTGAATTATTAGATACAACCAAAGGTCTTACTGTCAGATTATGTGGTGCAATTGGTGTTATCACAAAACTACCAGACGCAGGATGCATTATTGGTCCACCAAC
>CAZHHH010000149.1:0-5921 GCA_964532085.1 uncultured Marinilabiliaceae bacterium | reverse complement strand
TTTAATTTATCTCCAGTAAAAACAAACGTTTTTGGATATATAGAAACATCACTTGGATTTAGTAGAGAGATAAACGATAATCTAACCGTTGGTGCAAAAATAAAACCACTTATAGGTTTAACAGCTGCCAATATGAAAACAGATAACTTCACTCTATATACATCAAAAGATTATTGGGAAGTTGATTATAACGGCTCTGTATCCACATCAGGACCTTTTGATTTTACAATTACAAAAGATGAAGATACTGGAGATTATGATGCAAAGTTTGAATTCTATGAAGATGATGAAATCAAAGATTACTTTACTTCATTTGATAACTTAGGGTTTGCAGCCGACTTTGGAGTTGATTATAAAATTAATCATAGATGGTCTGTTTCTGCTTCTTTAGTAGATATAGGATATATTAGATGGAAAAGCAATGATTCTTATGATTTCACTTTCAAATATAGCTTTGATGGTATTGAAGGAGAAGGTATAAAAGAGGAGTTTGATGATGAACTAGATAAGATTCTCGATGAGATAAAAGAGTCATTTAGCCATGCAGAGCGTGATAAGTATACAACAAATTTAGCTCCTCAGTTATATGTAGGAACACAATTTGAAGTCACACCTTATTTTGACTTAGGTCTACTATCTAGAAATATATTTTACAAAGATAATTTTAGACAGGATTTTAATATTTCAGCAAATTTTCAGCCATATAGCTTTATGTCTGCAAACATAAACTATAGTGTAAGACCACGAGGTGGAAATGGATTAGGATCAGCTTTAATGTTTTTACTAGGCCCACTTCAGTTTTATACTGCACTTGATTATATACCTACTAAATATTCAGATTTATATGAAAAAGGTAATGAAGAACAAATCGGTATAATGTTTCCAAATGCAAGAAATATTAATTTTAAAGTTGGTTTAAATCTAATATTTAACAGACATGGTTATAAAGATAGACCTATGCTTTACAAATATTAATTATGATTAAACAATATCAAATAAATTTACCTCAGTATAAAAGAGGTTTTCACATTATAACACACCAAATTGAGGAAGCAATAGAAGAGCTTCCTCAATTTGGTTTAGTTAATATATTTATTCATCATACATCTGCAGCATTAACAATAAATGAAAATGCAGACCCATCTGTAAGAGTTGATTTTGAAACAATTATGAATAGTATCGTACCAGAAGGTATGCCAGAATACACTCACACTTATGAAGGAGATGATGATATGCCTGCACATGTTAAATCATCTCTTATGGGTCCATCACTTACTATACCTATAACCAATGGACGCCTAGCATTAGGGACTTGGCAAGGTATATATCTATGTGAATTTAGAAATTGGGGAGGATCAAGAAAAATTACAATAACTGTTTACTCTTAAATACCTTTTAAAATTTCTTGCCATTTATCCGCAAAAGATATAGTATCATTAAATACCAAGTTTGCGCCTCTCGACGACAACTCTTCAGGTTTTAAAATTCCAGTATTTATTCCAATTGTAAACACTTTAGCTGCAACGGCCGACTCCACTCCCATTGGTGCATTTTCAATAACAACAGCTTCATCAGCACTGCAATCAGCTTTCTCTAAACCCAAAAGATAAGGTTCTGGATGTGGTTTGCCATGTTTAACATCAAATCCACTTATTATATCGCCACTGGAGATATTATAATCACTTTGCAAACGCTCGAGTAATATTGGCTGACGAGAGCCGGTAACAACAACAACTTTTATCCCCGCATTCATTGTATCTGCAACAACTCTTTGCATACGAGGTAAAATCTCCGCCTCTGGAGCTTCCAACATTAATTTAGTTTTATAATCATATAAATCTTTTACTTCTTTAGGAGTTGGTTCTCTATTTAGATGCTCTAAAAAAGCCAAGCGAATTGTGCTTTCACCTGTTCGCCCCTCATTCATATAAGAGTCATAAAGAGGAAAATCTATTCCCCATTTTTTAAAACTTTCTAGCCAAGTATTACTGTGATTCTTCATCGAATCATATAAAATACCATCCATATCAAACAGGACAGCTTTTAATTTTTTAGGAAATTGTATTATATTCATAGTTTCACAAATATGGCAAAAGATTTATTCATTTCTAAATAAAAACAATATGATAGAAGTAGACAATGAAATAAAAGAGTTATTTCCACAGATAAAAATTGGATATATAGTATCAGAAGTAAAAATAGAAAACTCAAATAGTGAAATAATTTCAAAAATAGATGAAACTGTAAATAACATTGAGCAAAACAGTACTGTTGAAGATATAAGAGAAAATTCAATTATCAAATCAACAAAAAATGCTTATCGCAAAATGGGTAAAGATCCAAACAGGTATCGACCAGCTGCCGAAAGTTTATTAAGACGAGTTGTTCAAGGCAAAGGATTATATCATATAAATAATGTTGTCGACATATTGAATTTAATTTCGATACAAACGGGTTTTTCAATATGTGGATATGATTTTAACAAAATAGATGGTAATATTATTTTAAGACGTGGTAATAATGAGATTTACGAAGGCATAGGAAGAGGAAATTTAAATATTACAGATTTACCTGTATTTTCAGATGGTATCGGTGCATTTGGGACTCCAACAAGCGACTCCACAAGAACAATGATAGATAATAATAGTAAAAAAATTTTATTTATTTTTCCACTGTTTGACAAAATTGACAATGAATTAGAAAAAGCATTAAATTTAACCAAATCATATTTTGAAAAACATCATATTTCAAACAATTTTAAATCAGCTATTTTATAATTAGATTTGCAGTACAATTTAGAATTTATATATGATTAAAATATGTTCAATTGCATCAGGAAGTAATGGCAATTGTTATTACATTGGTAATGAGACTGAGGCAATTTTAGTAGATGTTGGTATAAGTCGTAAACAAGTTTTAGAACGTATGAAGTCCATCAATTTAGATGCTTCGAAAGTTAAAGCTATTTTCATTTCACACGAACATGCAGACCATTACCGTGGTGTTAGAGTTTTAAGCAATAAATTATCTGTTCCAGTATATCTAACACAGAAAACTTTTGAGAAAGGTTGGAAAAACTCACGCCCAACTAGCTATCGTTTTTTTAAACCAGGTGATGTAATTGAAGTAGGTAGTTTTAAAATTCACTCTTTTCTAAAAAACCATGATGCTGCTGAGCCATGCAGCTTTAGAATTGAATATAATAATATTAATATTGGAGTTTTCACCGATATTGGAGAACCATGTGATAATTTATTAGAGCATTTTTCGAAATGTAATGCTATGTTTTTAGAATCTAATTATGATGATGAAATGCTAATAAATGGCAGTTATCCACAACATTTAAAAGTGCGTATTGCAAGTAATAAAGGACATCTATCCAATAATCAAGCTTCAAAATTGCTTAATGACAATTTAAGTGAGCAATTGGAATTAGTAATACTTTCGCATCTTTCAGGAGATACTAATACTCCAGAGCTAGCTTTCAAAGCATTTGAAAAGTTTCAGAACAGTTTGAAAATAAAAGTTGCAAGTCGTCATAATGTTGGTTCGATTTACGAAATAGAATAATTCTTACTATTTTTAGCTAAAAAAAGAATATGGATAGAATGGATTATAAAGAAATTTTGATTCAGATAAGACGTATTGTCCGTTCTATAAATTTAGAATCAAAAAAAATACAGAAAGATTTCAGTGTTAGTATTCCACAGATTTTGTGTTTAGAATACCTGAAAGCTTCACCTAATTATCAAGCAACACAGCGAGAAATTAGAGAGCATTTAAGCCTTAATTCTAGTACGGTTACTGGAATTATCAGTCGTTTGGAAAATAGAGGTTTACTAGCTCGATTACCTAAATCTGGCGATAAGAGAGTTACGCACATTACATTAACCTCTGCCGGATATGAGTTATTAAAAGAGACACCTGGTCTTTTACAAGGTCGGTTAGCTACAAAATTAAAACATCTATCAGATGAAGAGCTTTCTGATATGTCAAAATCCTTAGATTTATTAACAGAAATGTTAGAGATAGAAAAGAGTGAAGCGGTTCCAGTAATTATGGCTGAAGTTGATGATGAAAGGCAAGAATAAAAAAAAGAGATGAAGATTCATCTCTTTTTTTAATTCTAAGTCTCTTTTGAGGAAAATTAAACTCTTCTCTCTTTGATACGAGCTTTTTTCCCAGTAAGATTTTTGAAATAGTAAATTCTTGCTCTTCTAACTTTACCTTTTCTATTAACTTCAATTGAATCAATAAAAGGAGAGTTTAGAGGGAAAATACGTTCAACACCAATGTTGTTAGACATTTTTCTTACTGTAAAACGTTTGTTTAGGCCTTTTCCTTTAACCTGTATTACTACTCCACGGAAAACTTGGATACGCTCCTTATTTCCCTCAACAATTTTGTAGTGAACTGAAACGGTGTCACCAGCTCTAAATTCAGGAACTTCAACACCACTTTTCATTGCCTCTTCAGCAACTTTAATCAAGTCCATTGTTATCTATTTTGAAATTAAACTTTATCTATGCAATATTGCCTGACTCCTACGTTCACCAAGAGATTGCATAAAACGCGGACAAAAATAGTATTTTAATTTAGATATTCCAAAATATAAGCCATTAGTCTATATAAATTCATCTGAGAACTAATATCCTCCTGATTATTTTATAGATTCTTAGGTGTTTGTTGTTATAAATGCAGACTTAATCAAAAAACTTAGAATTAAAGGACACTAACTTATATCAAAGAATTATACAAAAGTATAAATATTATATAATGACATAGATAAAGCCATTATTAAACCTTAAAATTTGATATTATTTCTTCATACATCTGTATAAAAAATAAAAGAATGATAATTTTTGTAAAAAAATTAAATTTCAATTAATATTGTCTTTAAATTTACTCAAAACAACTAAACTTTTTTTTATGGAAAATAAAAACAAAAGTACCTTATTAGGTATGTCAGCATTTGGTGCAATCTTTTTCATTTTTGGATTTGCCACCACTTTTATTATACAGCTTAGCGCACCAGTTAAGGCTGTTTTCAATTTAACAGAGTTTCAAGCTCAACTTTTAACCTCAGCATTTTTCATTGCTTATCCGATAATGTCGGTGCCAACAGGAATGCTAATTAACAAAATTGGATATAAATGGACAGTTATTTTAGGATTATTAATGATGGCTTTAGGAAGCGTTATATTTATTCCAGCTGCTAAACTTCCATCATATCCACTATTCTTATTAGCTACATTTACTTTAGCAATTGGTGTTGTTTTTTTACAAGTATCTGCTAATCCTTATGTTACAGCAATTGGGCCAGAGGCTTCAGCTTCAAGTAGATTAAACTTAACACAAGCATTAAACTCAATTGCAACAATGGTTGCACCTTGGTTAATTTCTGTAGCTATTTTTAAAGGACTTTCACTACCTGAAATTCCAACTCCTGCACAAGAGCTACAATATGGTGTTGAAGTTGCAGAAAGAATTCCTTTCCCATTTATAACTATGGCATTAATTGTAATAGTAGTTGCAATAGCACTATTTTTTATGAAGCTACCTACTATTTCAACTTCTGAAAAATCAGAAACAGGCAAAAGTGTATATAAATATCCACACGTGATGCTTGGCGCATTTGCAATATTCTGTTACGTTGGAGCAGAAGCTGGTAATGCAGGATTAATGACCAACTATTTAAGGGACAAATTAGAATTATCATCACAAGTTGCTGCTACTTATGCTGCAATATATTGGGGTGGAGCAATGGTTGGCCGATTCTTTGGTTCAATCATGTTCTCTGATATGAAAGAGGGATTAAAGAAATATACATATTTAGCACTTGTACTTGTATTAGCATTTTTATCTGCAACATTTGTAACAGAAGGAAATACAAAAGTAGGTCTTATTTTTACAGGAATAGC
>CAZHHH010000148.1:0-5954 GCA_964532085.1 uncultured Marinilabiliaceae bacterium | reverse complement strand
ACCTATGAATGATTCCCTAGTTTGTAGCACTTTCGTGGCTCTGTAAACAGTTCTGTTGGGTAGGAACAGTCAACCTGATGTGTATGTTCTCACATACAAGCTAGGATAACATTTGCGAAGGGCAACTACCCTTATAAAAAAGGAGAGAATACTTTATGTTAGTATTCGTAAAAAATAAGCATGGCAGAAATTTAATGCCGTGCAAACCAAGTAAAGCAAGGAAACTGCTAAAACAAGAGAAAGCCAAAATAATAGACTATAAACCGTTTACCATACAGCTGTTATACGGCAGCAGCGGTTACAAGCAGCCGGTTAATTTAGGTGTAGATCTGGGTGCTAAAAACATAGGCATTGCTATAACTACTGAGGATAAGGTACTGGCTAAAGGCGAAATACAGCTTAGGGATGATGTCAAATCTAAATTAGACACCAGACGTTCCTACAGACAAGGCAGAAGGCACAGAAAAACAAGATACAGAAAGCCCAGGTTTTTAAACAGGTCAAAACCGCAAGGCTGGTTACCGCCTTCCTTGCAAAGCAGAATAGATAACAGCTTCATGTGGATTGATAAATTTAAAGGTTTGCTGCCCAATCCCCGGTTGTCCATAGAGGTAGGCAAGTTTGACGTTCAAAAAATGATGAATCCCGATATAAAAGGCATAGAGTACCAGAAGGGCGATTCCTATGGATACTACAGCGTCAGATATTATGTATTTGCCAGGGATAATTATACCTGCCAAGTTTGTAAAAAGAAAAACAAGATACTACAGACACATCACATAATTTACATCTCGGAGGGTGGTAGCAACAGGGCGTATAATTTAATAACCGTTTGTGTAGATTGTCATACCCCTGAAAACCATCAAAAAGGCAATATACTGTACAAATGGATGCAGGAGAAAAAGAAGGTGCCTGGCTATAAGGAGATACCTTTTATGCACAGCATCAGAAAACGTGTTTTTATAAAGTATCCGGATGCTAATATAACCTACGGAAATATCACAACAGTGGATAGAAAAAATCTAGGCCTAGAAAAAACTCATTATAACGATGCAATAGCCGTAACAGGTATCAAAGAAATCAAACAAAATGTAGATAGTGTATTCAAAATAAAACAGTTTAGAAAAAAGAAACGCAGTATACACGAGGCCACTGCCAGAAAAGGCAGAAAACAGCCTAATATAAACCAGGTTAGAAACAGCAAAAATACTAAATACCAGAACGGTTTTTATCTAAATGATAAGGTCAGCCTGTTTGATAAGGTAGGTTTTATCAGTGGTTTTACTGCTTGTGGTTGTTATGTAAAGGATATTGATAATAATTACATAACATTGCCCGGCAAAACCTATAAACAAGTTACTTATAGTCATTTGGGGTTTATTAATCATAACAATAACTGGCAATTCATCCCCCACCTGTAGAGGATGGGGGACTTCTTGCTAAGACTTGTTAAAAAATATAAAAAAGGAGGGATAATTATGACGATAGAAATGCAACTAAGAGAATATGATATTTTAATAGACATTATCACTGGTGAAGTAACATTAGAAAATCTACCTAAAGATTTTACAATGGGGTTTGTGAGAAGCGACATCAGAGCAAATAGATTAAATATCAAACTTGAGAGTAATAGCAAGCCCTATATAATAGGAGATAATAATGTGAAAATGGCTTTCAGAAAATATGATAAAAATATAGTAGTTATGGAAAGGGATGTTAACGAATTATATGTGGTTGATAATATAATTCAGTGTACCCTAATGCCAGAGATTCTGTCTATTATCAATAGACAAGTATTAGCAGAAATAATTATAACTGATTCTGAAGGCAGACATCTCACAAGTGCAAGATTTTCGTTCTATGTAAGAGAGGGTATATTAGATGACAAAAACATTAAGCAGTTAAGTAATTATAATATTTTAACAGATATGCAAAATCAGGTAGAAAACTTGCTTATAGATATAGAAGAAAATATATTGCCTGCCGAGGAAGAAAGAAAACAAGCAGAAATAGATAGGACAAATGTTTTTGAAGAAGTTATTGGGTTAGCCAATAATACTAAAAATAGTTTAAATGGGGTTGTTGATACTGCTAATGACATAAATAATATCTTGAATAACCCTACAAATGGAACTATTAAAAAAGCAAATGATATAAATAATACCTTGTCAAATAATATTGATGGTACTATTAAAAAAGCTACAGATATTGATAATATTCTTAAAAACACAACAACTGATGCAAATACTGCTAAAGGCAATTTAGACGGAAGCATAACTGCTGGAAGTACACTTAAAAATAATCTAGGTGCTAATATTTCTGTAGGTACAATGTTAAGTGAGAATTTAGAAAATATTATAGGAGAAGGTAACCAGTTAAAGCAAGATTTACCATTAGTTGTATCAAGTGCAAATATAAGCAAGAACAATTTAGATGGCAGTATAACAAATGCTGATATTATTAACAATACATTAACAAACGAAATAGATGGTACTATTAAAAAGGCTACTAATATAAATGGTACGCTTAATAATACAATAAATAGTGCTAATATTATTAACAATACATTAACAAACGAAACAGATGGTACTATTAAAAAGGCAACGGTTTCCAAAGGGGAACTAGAAAATAAAATTTCGGCAGCAAATATATTAAAAACTGAAATTGAAGATGCAATAGCCGACAATCAGATTGTTAAAAAGACAGAATTTGATAGTAAGATAAATGACTTAGAAGGAGTGAGGATATATAAAGGGACAGAACAACCAAAAGACACTTTATTTTGGTATGATGCTGTAGACAATGAAGGAATAATTAGAGAATAGGAAAGGAAGGTGGTATTATGGGTAGATTAAAAATTACCCAAGAAGATGATAGTATTAGAACTGTAGCATATTTAGATGAGGTACAAGATTTAGCAAATGATATTGATGAAAATATCAATAAAATTGAGAATTTAGAGGATGATTTAGCGGGACACTTGTTAGATTATATTGAACAAAACCTATCCGATGAAATGGTAATTATAGAACTCCCAAATGGGGTTAAGAGTGAGTTCGATTACGAAAACAAAAAATTCATTCAAAGGACAAAAGTGTTTCGGCTAAAACCAGCGGATATTGTGAGCGTGACTGAGGGAGAAACCCTAGTTTTCGCTAGAACACGAGTGTTGGACAATTTTAACCCGCGCGAAAACCAAAGAGAGCAAGTTATATTAGATGGGTATGAAAGCACATTGACCACTGGAGCTGACACAATCGAGAATATTGGGAAGTTTGCTGTAAGACATGACAGCCGTATAACTGTATTTTTCCCACTAGGGACAACTTCAGAAGAAATAAGAGCTGAGCTTGATGGAACATTGCTTGTGTATCAACTTGCAGAAGTTCAGGAAATCCCATTGCCCGAGAAAATGTCTAGCAATGCAAATGAAATACTACGTTTAGGTTCGAAGTACAGCGAGCTAAATATTAAATTTGATGAGTTTTTTAGCATGATAACCGACGAAGACGAGATTTGGGAGGTGGCAGAATAATGTCAAAAATGATGAGGGTTGCTGGTAGAGGCGAAGATGGAAAGGCCAAAGCTATTGCGACGGATAATAACGGCGTATTGAAAGTTCAAGAGTCGGACTATAAAAAAAGAATTAATAAATTGCTTGATTTAATTGGGTTAGATAATTTGGCATACTTCTTAACTTTCCATGAGGAAGATGGAAAGTTTCGAGATTTAATTGAAAAAAACATAGTATTTAAAAGCCGCCTCAATAGGTATCATAGTATAGAGGGCGGGGTTTTAGGACACTACGCCTCTAGAGGCGACTCCCCAGATGATGTTATATTACTGCATAGTGACATGTCTTTCTGGGGCGGAACTTCTACCCCTACAGTTGCGAAAAAATATGCAACAAAACTATCCTATGCATCAGGATATATAGGCTCAGTTGCCACGATGATTAGTAAAATAGGTGACGTTTCCCCTGTTAAATTTATTTTATATACAGATGATAACGGAAAACCTGGCGAGCAATTGAAGCAGTATGATGAAATTTTCATCAATGGCAGACAAGACCCCACAAGAAGCGTCGCTGCAGAAGAGTATAGAGAGGTTTCTACGCCTCTCATTACAGGATTTGGACTAACTCTGGGCACAGATTACTGGCTAGTCATGGAATATGAAGATGATACAAATATTAACGGAAGCAATTATGTACAGTGGAGTTACGGAGAAGATGCAAATGGGGCCCGTGCTTCATGGGACGGAGAAAATTGGATTGTAACGCAAGGAGAGTCTTTTAACTACAAGTTATTTCCCGAAAAAATACAAATACCTAATGATTTTACAATATCAGCACTGATGAAAACATCTCTAGACACCCCAGAACTGGATATAATTAGTATGGTGGACACTAAAGGGAATGTGATGCTTTTCCGTTTTAGATACGGGACACTAAATGTTATAACGCCTTCCACTCCCACCCATAACTACAAGCCGTTATATCCGTTGGACGATTGGTCTGTGCTTACTTTAACCTTTAATCAGCATGCTTTTGAAGATAAAATAAAGGTATATCAAAACGGCGTATTAATAGACAGTGTAACATGGGAGGTAAACCCAGTTGGGAGAACGATGAGACGAGGAATTGTTGGCCCTGGTGGAGTTGGATTGACGCGGGTAGGGCAAGTAGTATTAGGTAGAACATGGACATATGCCGGCAATACATATGGTGCCTCACTACAAAGCCTCGGCCCTTTATTTGTAGCAAAGAGAACGTTTAACGATAAAGAAGTTGCCGAAACAGCCCGCTTAATGCTAGGAGGTGCAATATAATATGTATTTACCAAAAAAAATGCCTTTAGAGTATGAAGTAATTCCGTTAGAAGATGTTGTCGTTTTGGGTATAGCTAAAGACGGAACATTATATGGCAGAAAACAGTCTGATAGTGCACAAATGGTAAAATCAACCGACGGAGGACATACATGGGAGAATATTGTGAGAGTTTCGCCAGGGATTCCAGTTGACCAGATTTTAATTTTAGATGATGATTCTATACTTGCGTGGGGGAGAAGTGGAGCCCTCTACAAATCAACAGATGGCGGTGAAACCACCGAAATAGTGTTTAGCACTAACCCTAGTGGCCCGTCTCAATGGGGTGGCATGGATGCCTACGATAAGTTTGTTTTTATTGCCCCATACAGGGAATCGGTAAGAAAGATATATATGTCTAATGACTATGGCAACGAAGGTAGTTGGACGGAAATATTACACGTTAAAGACCCAAAAGTTTCTCACCCACATACAGTTAAATTTGACCCTTATGAGAATATAATCTGGACAGTTTGGGGCGACCACAGACCCGCTGATACTATTATGTTTTCAGATGATTTTGGGGCTACATGGCAACAACCACCTAAAGGACATTATTACAGATGCACTAATATAATGCCTCTTCCAGATAGCGTATGGTTTGGCACTGATGAGCAGTATTGGATTGGGGCGTATCGCTATGAGCGCCCCACTATGGGGACATCACAATCTAAGTTTATCCCTGAACCTTATTGGGCGGCAAGGCGATGGTCTGATGATATTGCTCCAGTGTGTTGGGCAACTCGACCCGCTATAACTTATGGTAAAAATGGGGTTGCTTTTTGGGGCTATCGAACAGCTGGAAGGATACCTACACAAATTTATGCTACTAGAGGTGATGGCGTTCAATCAATTTGGTGTCACGATAAGTTGGACGAACGAGTTTCCAGCTACGGCATAGAGGGCGTGTATGGCCCCGATGATGATGGGTATATCGTTGCAAAGCTAACCGCTCCAAATGAATTAGGGACAACATCAAACTTGGTGAGAATTAAGCTGGGAGAAGATTGGTAAGTTGCTTTAGTTCACAATTGGATTAAAATGCGAACTAACACAAAAAGTTATATTGACTAAAATATAAAAAAAT
>CAZHHH010000147.1:0-5960 GCA_964532085.1 uncultured Marinilabiliaceae bacterium | reverse complement strand
CCACCATCATTGACTCTCAAAAAATCAGCAAAATTTCTTCCTTCAGCCTCTAAAAGTGGAAAAACCCATAGATACCAACGCTCTTCAACCTTTATTTGAACCTCAATGCTATTCGGAGTTACAAAGTTATATACAATATCAACATAATTGAATAACAGAGTATTATTTATATTCTCTTTACTTCTATTAAAATTTTCTGAAAGTTCTTCTAGAGCTATATAATCACCCTCTCTAAAAAGTAATTCAGATATTATAACACTTCTTTTTGTACGAAAATTACCTTTTACAGATATTTTCTCTACAAAAACAGATTTATCTAAATAGCCTCCTGAATTATCATTTGCAGCTAGTGCTGAAGTGGCTGCAAAAAATAAGAAAGCAATGCTTAGCAATTTATAGATATTATGTAGAAGTATATTGTTTGGATTCATTAAAAAACTGCATTCATAAGTAGATACTACTATTTAAAAATGCAAATCTAATTTAAACATTTAGATATCTTAACAAAGATTCATAATTTTCTTTAGCTTTTTCATCAGTCTCAGTACTTCCATAGTATGAAGTTTTAATTCTATAATCATATCTTTCAAAAGCACTAACTATTGCTGACAAATCACTTGTATTAAGTTTTAAAGTAATTATAAAATTATTATTAATCTCATTTTGACTTAGATATAAGCTTAACACTTTAGCATTTTCATCTTCCACAATTCTTGCTATTTCAGAAAGAGCATAATCTCTACTTTCGACCTCAATCTGTATAAGTCCCCCATCGTTATGAACAGCCAAAAGCTCACTAAAGTGCTGCATTAAATCCGACAGGGTTATAACACCCAAATATTTTTTATCTACATCTAAAACTGGAACTAAAGTCAACTTTAGACGTGAAAGCACCTCAATAACGTCATAGATATGTTGATAATCCATAACGTAAGGTTTAATAAGGGATAGCGAATGATTTCCTAGTGGCTCATTGGCTATATTTAAATCATAAATATCTTCATCAGCTATTAATCCAAGAAACTCACTATTATTTACAATAGGAATATGAGAAACTCTAAAAGTTTCCATCCAATTTAACGCGTCTTGCCCCGTGTCCGATGTACGTAACGAGGGTATAATATCCGATATCAAATTATGTGCAAGCATAATTATGGTATTTAATTACTAAAAAAATAATACCTTTACAGTCTTAATATAAAAATAACTTGTAAAAAAGAGCTGTTTAATTTATTATATATAAAACAATATACTAACTTAAACAGTTAATTGCTAAAACAGTTACAAATAAAATACCAAGATGACAAAATTAAGTGTAAATATAAATAAAGTTGCTACATTACGAAATTCACGAGGCGGTAATATGCCAAATGTTTTACAAGCTGCAATAGATGTTCAAAAATTTGGAGGTGATGGAGTTACCATTCATCCAAGACCAGATGAAAGACACATAACGCGTCAAGATGCCTATGACATTAAGAATGTTATAAAAACAGAATACAATATTGAGGGATATCCATCTGCAGATTTTCTAGCATTGGTTAAAGAGATTAGACCTCATCAAGTAACTTTAGTTCCTGATCCGCCAGAAGCTATTACATCTAATGCTGGATGGGATACAAAAACGCACACTGAATTTTTAAGTGATGTGATTGGTCAACTTAAAGAGGTGGGTATACGCACTTCAATATTTATTGGTACAGAACTAGAGCATATTGAATATGCAGTAAAAACTGATACTGATAGAATTGAGCTTTATACAGAGCCTTATGCTATAAACTATGAAAAAGATAGAGATGCAGCAATAGCACCTTTTGTTGAAGCTGCTAATTTAGCTAATAAATTAGGGCTTAAAGTTAATGCTGGTCACGATTTAAGCCTTGAAAATTTAAAATTCTTTAGTGAAAATATTCCTTTTCTTAAAGAAGTGTCAATTGGTCATGCATTAATATCTGATGCACTTTACATAGGGTTAGAGAAAACAGTACAATTATATAAAGAACAGCTAGTTAAAGTTAAATAAAATGGATTTATTTTTTCGTGAGGTTGGAGGTAAAGAGAGAGAGATAGTAATAATACATGGGCTTTATGGTGCCTCAGACAACTGGCTATCTATTGCCAATGGCCTTAAAGATAAGTTTAAAGTCTTTTTACCCGACCTTAGAAACCATGGCAAAAGTCCACATAGCGATGAGCTGACATACGAGCTTATGGTTGCTGACATTCATAAATTTATAAAAAATAAAACATCTGGGAAAGTAATACTTATGGGCCATTCGATGGGTGGAAAAGTAGCAATGAGATTTGCACTTGAATATCCTGAAATGGTTGACTATTTGTTAGTTGTTGATATTGCACCTAGAAACTATGGTCCACAATCTAATTTTGGAGAAGAGACAAACCAACATCCAGAAATTTTAAAAGCAATGATGGATTTAGATTTATCTATAGCCGAGAATAGAAAAGATTTGGATGAGTTGTGGAAAGAGCAATTCAAATCTACACAGCTGAGGCAATTTTTATTAAAAAATGTACAACGAGGTGATGATGGTAAATTCCAATGGCAAATAAATGTACCAGTTTTACAAAGAGAACTTACAGAAATTATGGATGGATTCTCAACTTTGAAAGAGACAAAAACATATAAAGGTTCATCTGTACTTGTTATAAGAGGCGAAAAGTCAACCTACTTCTTAGATGAAGATACTATGGCTTTAAATACATATTTTCCAGGATCACAAATTGTTACAATTCCTAATGCTGGACATTGGGTACATGCAGAACAACCTGATTTATTCCTAAAAACTGTTCTTTACTTTTTAGATTAAAAACATACTACAAAAAAATGAAAAAAAATCATAGCGAGACAGCTATATTAAGAATACACTGCCCTGATCAGAGAGGTCTTGTGTCAAGAGTTACAGATTTTATTGATAGAAACAATGGAAACGTTGTTGGTCTTGACCAGCACACAGATAGAGATGAAAAACGCTTTTTTATGCGTATTGAATGGGAACTAAACGGCTTTGCTCTAAATAGAGAACAGATAGCATCTGCATTTGAACATGCAATAGCTATTCCGTGTAAAATGAAATGGAAGCTCAATTTTTCAGATGAAATTCCACGCATGGCCATTTTTGTTTCAAAAATGTCACACTGCCTTTATGACTTATTGGCACGATATCAGAACAATGAGATAAAAGCTGATATTCCTCTTGTAATTAGTAATCATCCAGATATGGAAAATGTGGTAAAGAAATTTGGTATTCCTTATTTTCATATACCAATTACAGCAGCAACAAAAGAGGAACAGGAGAAAAAACAGTTTCAACTACTTGATGAACATAATATAGATTTCATTGTACTTGCACGATATATGCAGATACTTTCACCCGAATTTGTCGAGAAATATCCTGAGAGAATTATAAATATTCATCACTCCTTTTTACCAGCATTTATTGGAGCAAAACCATATCATGCTGCACACGCTAGAGGTGTTAAAATTATTGGAGCAACTAGCCATTATGTAACTTCAGAGTTAGATGCAGGTCCTATAATTGAACAAGACATTGCTCACATTAGCCACCATGATAGTATAGATAGCTTAATTGAAAAAGGGAGAGATGTTGAGAAAATTGTGCTTTCAAGAGGTGTTCAAGCGCATGTTAATAGAAAAACATTAGTTTATAAAAACAAAACAATTATTTTTTATTAAAAAAATAGTGTCTTAAATTTGTAGCAAAATTTTTATATAAATGTCAAACAAGAAAATAGAATTAATTCCAGCGATTGATATCATTGATGGCAAATGTGTTAGGCTTAGCAAAGGCGATTATGACACAAAGAAGGTGTATAATGAAAATCCATTAGAAGTTGCCCTTGAATTTGAGGCAAATGGCATAGAACGTCTTCATTTAGTTGATCTAGATGGTGCAAAAGCAGGAAAAATCATTAATTACAACATTTTAGAAACCATAGCATCTAAAACAAATCTAACCATTGATTTTGGTGGCGGCTTAAAAACTACTGTAGATTTGCATATAGCATTTGAAAGTGGTGCAGATATGGTTACAGGAGGTAGTATTGCGGTAAAAAACCCAGAAGAATTCACAGGCTGGATAACAAAATATGGTTCTGACAAAATTATTCTGGGTTCAGATGTTAATGATAAAAAAATAGCAATTTCTGGATGGACAGAGACTTCCGATTTAGATTTGTTTGATTTTTTAGAAGATTATATTGCCAAAGGAATAACCAAAACAATCTGCACAGATATAAGCAAAGATGGTATGCTACGAGGTGCTTCTGTTGATTTATATAAAGAGATACTTGCAAAATTCCCAGATTTATATCTTATAGCTAGTGGTGGAGTTAGTAATATTGCAGATATTGATGCATTAGTTGAAGCAGGGTTACCAGCGGTTATTTTTGGTAAAGCTATCTATGAAGGAAAAATAACTTTAAAAGAGTTGGAAAAATATATTATATAATAGAATAATGTCAGCAAAGAGAATAATACCATGCTTAGATATTAAAGATGGCATGACAGTAAAGGGAGTTAAGTTTGTAGAGCTTAAAACTGTTGGTGACCCCGTAGAATTAGCGCAAGCGTATGTTGAACAAGGAGCTGACGAATTAGTTTTTTTAGACATTGCAGCCACAGAAGAAGGGCGACCAACTTTGATTAGTCTAGTTAGTCGTGTTTCTAAGAATATAACAATCCCATTCACCGTTGGAGGCGGAATTCAGTCTATTAATGATGTTGAGGAAATTCTAAATGCTGGAGCTACTAAAGTTAGTGTTAGCTCTGCAGGAGTGCGTAATCCACAGTTGATAAAAGAAATTGCAGACAAATTTGGAAGCGATAAGCTAGTTGTTGCCATTGATGCTAAAGAGGATAAAACCACAGGCGAATGGGTTGTTACCATAAATGGTGGAAAATTAGCTACAGAAAAAACTCTATTTGCTTGGGCGAAAGAAGTTGAGGAACTTGGAGCGGGAGAAATTCTTTTTACAAGTATGGACAATGATGGCGTGAAACAAGGATTTGCCAATGAAGCTTTATCAAAACTAAAAGAGTATGTTAAAATTCCAATTATAGCATCAGGTGGTGCTGGAGAGATGAAGCATTTTAAAGATGCATTTGTTGTTGGAAAAGCAGACGCAGCTCTTGCAGCAAGTGTTTTTCATTATAATGAAATAGCTATTCCTGAATTAAAAGAATATCTTAGAGAAGAAAATATAAATATAAAATGAGATTTCTCACTACGTTCGAATCAAAACACGACATAACGCCTGTCATTCTGAGCGAAGCGAAGAATCTAAAATCTTTATAGAACAGCACATATTAAAACATTTATTTTACCCCTAAATCCCCTAAAGGGGACTTTAAGTAAACTAATATAATTAGTTTTATATATATTTTTTTATAATAAATGCTTTTGAGCAAATACTATTAAAAACAAAAGGATAATGAAAATAGATTTTACTAAATCACCCGACGGATTAGTTCCTACAATTATACAGGATTCGGTTACAAACAAGGTTTTGATGCTTGGATATATGAATCAAGAGGCATTAGAAAAAACGCAAAAAGAAGGAAAAGCAACCTTTTTTAGTCGCTCAAAGCAGAGACTTTGGACAAAAGGCGAAGAGTCTGGTAACTTTTTAACTGTTGTATCTATTTCTGCAGACTGTGACAATGATACGCTACTAATAAAATGTGTTCCCGCTGGTCCAACTTGCCACACCGGTGCTGATACTTGCTGGAGTGAAGTAAACCAAAAAGAGGACATTACATTTTTAAAAGAACTTCAAGATTTTATCTCAAAACGCAAAGAAGAGATGCCAGAGGATTCATACACCACACATCTTTTTACCAAAGGAGTTAGAAAAATTACTCAAAAAGTAGGTGAAGAGGCTGTTGAGACAATCATTGGTGCAATGGCAAATGATGATGA
>CAZHHH010000146.1:4255-5975 GCA_964532085.1 uncultured Marinilabiliaceae bacterium | reverse complement strand
GTAGCATATCACAAACCATATTGTTATCACCATTTTTAAGGTTTACCCTAAAAATGTACTCACCAACTAAGGTTGATATAAAATAAACTCCACCACTTTTATTATCTAATTTTTCATCTGAAACATTAGTGTTAACATTAATAGTAATGTGTTCATCATTTTTCTCTTTTTTACAACTGCCTAAGCTAATTACCATTAAGCCTAAAGCAAACAGAATCATTTTTTTCATAATATTGAGTTTAAATTTATAGTAAAGTATTTATAATTATTTTAAAATATAAAGTCAATTTATTGTTAAATTTCACACCAATAACCTACAATAATAATTTTTTTTATAATTATTTAAAATAATATTGTAAAAAAAATAGAGACACACGGCCGCGCGTCTCTATTTGCTATATATTTTGTGTAAATCTACTCTTCAATTATAGTAATCCAGCCAAATTTATCTGGCTCTTCACCATATTGAATAGCTCTAAGTCGTTTGTATAGTTTTTCTGATATAGGTCCTGGTTTTCCATCTTTACTGAAAACATATTTCTTACCAGTATCTATATCATCAATCTCTCCAACTGGACTAATCACAGCTGCTGTACCACAAGCACCTACCTCCTCAAAAGTCTCTAATTCCTCTAAAGGAACTTGTCTTCTTTCGGTTTTTATGCCCATATCTTCCGCAATTGTTATCAAACTTAAGTTTGTTATTGATGGAAGCACCGATTTTGATTTAGGTGTAATGTATGTATTATCTTTAATTCCAAAGAAATTTGCTGGTCCACACTCGTCTATATATTTTTTCTCCTTACTATCGAGATATAATACAGCCGAATAGCCCTTTTCTTTAGCAATTTTGCCCGATCTAAGACTTGCAGCATAGTTTCCACCAACTTTTATATTTCCGGTGCCATTTGGTGCAGCTCTGTCATATTCTCGCGTAATCATCAAGTTTGTTGGTTTAAATCCCTCTTTAAAATAAGGACCAACAGGTGTCACAAAAATGATAAATAGATATTCATCAGCTGGAGAGACCCCAACTTTAGGACCAGTACCAATTAGTAACGGTCTGATATATAGAGATGCACCAGATTCCATTGGAGGAACAAATCTACTATTTAATTCGACAACTTTTTTCACAGCCTTAATAAATAGCTCTTCTGGTACAGGTTCCATTAACACACCTTTGGCAGATTCTACCATTCTACGGGCATTTTCATCAATTCGAAAGATTCTAATTTTTCCATCTTTCCCTCTAAAAGCTTTTTGCCCTTCAAAAGCTTCTTGTCCGTAATGTAAACATGTTGCTGCCATGTGCATAGTGATCTCTTCTGAGGTGCTAGCCTCAATTTCGCCCCACTTGCCATCACGATAGTAACAACGTACATTATAATCTGTTTTTATATAGGAGAAGGATAATCTTCCCCAATCAATTTCGCCAGTCATTTATGAGTTTGATTATGTAAAGTAAAAATTTATGAAGTAAAAATAGTAATAATTTTCTATTAATTATTATCAAACATCAATATTTTAATGATTTTAGTAACTATTTGAGCTATTTTCATTTAATAAGGGCTATTTTATGAAAAAAAAAGATAAAAGATGAAAGTGTTGCAGTGCAGTTCGACACAGCTCACTGACCAGCGTAGCTGAACTGATGAAAACTGAAAGTTAAAAGAGAGTAACTTTCAAACTCAGTAAATTCTCAATTATAATCAATGCCGTA
>CAZHHH010000146.1:0-4155 GCA_964532085.1 uncultured Marinilabiliaceae bacterium | reverse complement strand
ATTCCACCTCTTCAAAATCAACATACTCACCATCATCTTCGCCAAATGATTTTTTTGTTTTTGGCTTATGATTTATTGTAACTTGACCCTCTTTTTTAACATTCTTTTTTTGAAAATTTCCCATTCTTTTAACTAACAAATAGGGTAATATATATCTAAATAAAACACGCCAAATTAGATATATTATTAATATCGTTAATATAAATCTTATCATCTATTCAATATTGTTTTCAATTTCACTTAACTCAAATAGCCTTTCTGGATAGTCATATTTAAGCTCTTTTATCGTCTCTTTCATTATCTCGTCAATATTATGAAGAATAGGATAAAATGCATCATCATTCATAATGTTGCGGGCAATATAAGCCTTAGCTTCTGTTAGTATTATCTCTTTAGAGGTAAGGAACTGTTTATTGTTATATTTAACACCTTTATCTGTGGCAGCTTTTATTATTAAAGATTCAAGATTTGCATCATCTATATATTTTAATAATTCATCAACTGTTTCATATCTAGTAAGCTGTAAACGGTTTTTGTCGCTAAACTCTAATGCAAATTGATAAATAACTCCTTTATCTCTCAATTTATAATAATAGTCGCTATATTTTGTGGTGTCTCTAGGTACAAATATATCAGGCATTATTCCACCACCACCATATACAACTCTACCATTTTTTGTTTCAAATCTTAACTCCTCATTGAGTTTTATGCTATCTTTTTCAAAAAATTCACCATGCTCAAACCTTGTAATTAGGTCGTGATAATAATCTTCAACTCCATTGGAATATGGCTTTTGTATAGACCTACCACTTGGTGTATAGTATCGTGCAATCGTTAATCTCAATGCACTTTCATCTTGTAGAGGAATTTGTTGCTGAACTAAACCTTTACCAAATGATCTTCTTCCAATTACTATACCTCTATCATTATCTTGAATTGCACCAGCTACAATTTCACTAGCTGATGCGCTAAATTCATCTATTAAAACAGCTACATCCATATTTTGGCATGTGCCTGTGCCGTTGGCAAATACATTTTGTCTCTTGCTTGATTTTCCCTCTGTATAAACTATTAGATTCTGCTTGTGCAAAAACTCGTTACTCATATTAATTGCAACATCTAAAAATCCACCAGAATTACCTCTAAAGTCAATTATTAATTTTTGACAATTTTGCGATTTTAGCTTTGCAAGGGCTGTTAAGAATTCATGATATGTGTTTTTTGCAAATCTGCTAACTTTTATATACCCAATAGTATCTGTCACCATATAAGAGACATCTACACTGTAGACAGGAATATTTCCTCTTATAATTTCAAAATCTATTAGCTCTTCTCTATTTACTCTTTTAATGCCCACATTAACCCTTGTACCTAAGTCACCACGTAGCATTTTTACAATATTATTGGAGTTCAGATTAATTCCAGCAACGGTGCTATCATTTACTGTTACAATTCTATCACCAGGCTGAATACCAACCTTTTCTGATGGGCCACCAGATATAACACTAATAACCAAAACTGTATCATTTTGCATACTAAATTGAACACCTATACCGCCAAAATTGCCCTCTAGCTCTTCATTTGCCTCTTTAAGCTCATCTTTTGAAATATATACAGAATGTGGATCAAGTTTTTTTAATACCTGTGGGATTATCTCTTCCTGAATCTCTTTTATATCAATTGTGTCAACATATTCTGCATCAATTAGATTTAGTACAGATTGTAATTTGTCACTTTGAGGATAGATAAATAATTTTTTCTCTGAATCTGAGTAATTTACAGGTTTATACAAAAGTCTTCCTATAACAACTCCTACAATAAGAATTATTGCAAAGGCTATTGGTAATAATATGCGGTTTATACTGTTTTTATATTGCATGATTGTCTCTTTAATCTAATTTTATATTTTTATCACCTCAATTTCTGCTTGTCTTAATAATTCAACTCCATCGTTGACTCTATATTCATCTGAGTAAACAACTCTAACGATGCCAGCTTGAATAATTAATTTTGCACACTCAAGGCAAGGTGATGATGTTACATAAAGTGTAGCACCTTTTGAACTGTTGTTGCTTTTTGCAACTTTTGTAATAGCATTTGCTTCTGCATGCAAAACATACGGTTTAGTAACGTTATTCTCATCTTCACAAACGTTCTCAAAGCCTGATGGTGTACCATTATATCCATCACTGATAATCATTTTGTCTTTAACAATTAATGCACCAACTTGCCTACGTTTGCAGTATGAATTTTGTGCCCAAATGGCTGCCATTTGTAAATATCTATCATCTAAAGCTGTTTGCTTTTCACTTTTTTTAGAGTCCAATTCCATATTATAATTAATGCTTATACAAATATCTAACAACTATAATTTGAAAGATGTTTTGAAAATAAAAATGATTTTCAAAAGAGTAAAGTTATTATCTATATAGCAAACATACTATATTTTATTTAATTGTTTAATACTGTTGTCCGATTAAAATTTTTAGATTCTTCGCTTCGCTCAGAATGACATTGTGTTTTGCAGGATTCGGTTGGGTGGTGGGGGTGGTTTGCGGCAAAGCCGCAAACCACCCCCACCACCTAATACTTAACTAACTGATTGTCATTTCGAACGTAGTGAGAAACGAAGTTCAGCGAAGCTAAATCTCATTTTTTTTACTTTGTGATTTTTTATCGGACAATAATGATTGTTTAACAAGATTTAACTAAGGATATATTGAATATGGATTAAAATCTTTCATTAACTTTGTAGCTTGAATTAAAAATATATTTAAAAATGGAACTGTTTTTTCAACCTTATGTCGCCCTTTTCCTTATAATTTGTATTGGTTTTATAATTGGAAATATTAATATTAAAGGAATATCGCTTGATATTTCAGCAATAATTTTTGTAGCTCTTTACTTTGGTCATATTGGGGTAGAGATACCGCCAGTTATTGGCTCAATTGGGTTAGTGCTTTTTATATATACCATTGGTATGCAGGCTGGTCCAGGTTTTTTTGATTCGTTCAAAAAACAAGGGCGAACGCTGGTAGCATTAACTGCTGTTATAATTATCTCAGCAACTATAATTACTTATTTAGTTTATCTTATTTGGGATGTTGATATGCCTGTGGCTATTGGTTTGTTAACTGGTGCATTGACAAGTACGCCCGGTCTTGCAGCTGGTATTGATGCCACAAATCATTCGCCGCTTATCTCTATTGGTTATGGTATTGCCTATCCGTTTGGTGTAATTGGTGTGATTTTGTTTGTAAGATTATATCCTAAGATTTTTAAAGTCGACGTCAAACGTGCTGAAGAGTTGTATGAAATGGAGAGTAATTCGGGATATCCAGAAATAATAAATCAAAATTATATTGTAGAGAATGATTCTGTTGTTGGAAAAACAATTGGCGAGCTAAAAATTAGAACTATGACTCAGGCTGTTATTTCACGAATTCAACATAACGACACGCCAGATGTGCCATCTCCGTCAACAATTCTTCATAAAGGAGATTTGATTAAAGCTGTTGGTTCACCAGAGTCTTTAAGAAAATTTGAACTACTTATTGGTACAAAAACAGATAAAGTTATTGAGTTGCCAAAAACATATGGAATTCAATCTGTGTTGGTCACAAATAAAGATGCTATTAACAGAGAACTAAAGAATTTTAATCTATGGGTTAATTATCAAGCTACTGTTACACGCATACGCCGAAGTGGTATTGATATACCGCCTTCTCCATCAATAAAACTACAAATGGGTGATAAGGTTATGGTTGCTTCTAGCCATGAAAATATGAAGCAGGTGATTAGAATTTTTGGAAATAATGATAAGAAACTTTCTGACACTGATTTTTTCCCTATTTCGTTGGGGATTGTTTTAGGAATCTTGTTTGGAAATTTAGAGTTATCTTTTGGAAATAATTTTAGTTTCAGTCCAGGATTAACCGGTGGAGTGTTAATAGTTGGTATGATATTGAGCCGAATTGGTAGAACAGGCCCAGTTATTTGGAGCATGACAGGTGCTGCAACTCAGCTGTTAAGACAACTTGGATTAATGTTCTTTCTAGTTGAGGTTGGAACTAAAGCTGGTGGTAAGCTTGTTGAAACATTTGATAGTTTTGGATATGGATTATTTATTGCTGGTGCTGTAATAACTATTGTTCC
>CAZHHH010000145.1:3932-5994 GCA_964532085.1 uncultured Marinilabiliaceae bacterium | reverse complement strand
TTTATGCTGTTTTTGTTTTTTTTATAATTTTGCACTGTAATGAAAAGAGAAATTCAAATTATACGAACAATTTCTATGCAATATAGTAGTGTGGCAGATGTTTTTTATCACACTGAGAAAAATATTTTTTCAATTATACCCAGTCTTTTAAGATTGGGTATTTTTTTGCTCAATTTTTAATAACAGTTTTGAATTAAAATAACATATATGAAAAACAGAAGTTTAGTATCTATCACCGATTTTACAAAGGAGGATATTTTAAAAATTTTACGACTTGCAAAGGACTTTGAGAGTAATCCTAATCAGGTTCTTTTAAGAGATAAGGTTATTGCAACTCTATTTTTTGAACCATCTACGCGAACTCGTTTGAGTTTTGAGTCTGCCATAAATAGGTTAGGAGCAAGGGTTGTGGGATTTACTGATTCTAGTTCATCTTCAACTATGAAAGGAGAAACTCTTAAAGATACTGTAAAAATGGTAAGTAGTTATGCAGATTTAATCGTTATGCGTCACCCTCTAGAAGGAAGTGTGAGATATGCTTCTGAACAATCGTCTGTGCCTGTTGTAAATGCAGGAGATGGCGCAAATCAGCATCCTACACAAACGCTACTGGACCTTTATTCTATAAAAAAGACTCAAGGTACTTTGGAGAATTTGTCTATCTATATGGTGGGTGATTTGAAATATGGACGGACAATTCATTCACTTTTAATGGCTATGTCGCATTTTAATCCTACGTTTCATTTTATTGCACCTAAAGAGTTAGCTATTCCTAATGAGTATAAGTATTTCTTAAAAGAGAATAATATACCTTTTACTGAGGAGGCAACTATGGAGAATTTGAGTGATGGTGATATTTTATATATGACAAGGGTTCAAAAGGAGCGATTTTCTGACCCAATGGAGTATGAAAGGGTGAAGAATGTATATGTTTTGACTACTCAAATGCTTGAGGGAACAAAGGATAATTTAAGAGTTTTGCATCCACTTCCACGTGTAAATGAAATTCATCACGATGTTGATACACATCCAAAAGCGTATTATTTTCAGCAAGCTGAGAATGGGGTTTATACTCGTATGGGTATTATTGCTGGAATATTGGGAGTTAAGTAATTTAGTGTAAATAATTAAGATTATAAAAATGGCAATTAATAAAGAACTGAAGGTTTCTGCAATTGAAAATGGAACTGTTATAGATCATATACCTGCATCATCTCTTTTTTATGTTATATCAATTTTAGGATTGGATAAATCTAAAAATCAGATGACTTTTGGTGCTAATCTGGATAGTCATAAGTTGGGACAAAAGGCTATTATTAAAATTTCAAATAAATTTTTCGAGAAAGATGAGATTAATAAAATTGCTCTTGTTGCACCGCACGCAAAATTAAATATTATAAAAAATTATGAGGTGGTGGAGAAAAGGGATGTGGATATTCCTGATGAAGTAAATGGTATTGTAAAGTGTTTTAATCCTAAATGTATTTCTAATAATGAGTATGTAAAAACTAAATTTGTGGTGCAAGATAAAGAGGATTTGGCCTTAAAATGTCACTATTGTGAAAAAGTAACTACTCGAAGTGAGTTGAAAATGATATAAAACTGATGTTTTGTCTCAATGTGCTGTCTTGTAGCACATTGAGTTTGTACGAATGTTCTGTTTTTTGGCATAATGCAAGCTTATTCGCAGTGTGTTTATATTTAAAATAATGTTTTTTCTATAAGTACTTCATCAATTTCGTTAAGATTGATATACCAAACAAATCCTCTAACTTTTTTACTCTCTATTTGATGTATTAGACGTAAATATTCTTCTACTTGTTTGATGTTTTTTTCATTTTTGGTTACTCCAAATTTATAATCGACAACTAATATTTCATCATCACTTATCATAACTCTATCTGGTCTTCGAATATTTGAAGCTATAATATCTGTTTCTGTTTTTACACGATATGCTCCATCAAACCATTTTTCAATTTTCGGGTTGTTTAGTTTTTCTGTGATAAGATTCATAAAATTATCAACTTCAGAACTAGAAATTTTTCCAGAAATTTTAAGTTCT
>CAZHHH010000145.1:0-3832 GCA_964532085.1 uncultured Marinilabiliaceae bacterium | reverse complement strand
TTACTTTTTTCTTTATGCTCTTTGATTATTAATGATAAACTAGTCTTAGCTCTAGTAAATGCAACGTAACAGACGTTTAATGTGTCTGTTATTGATGATGTTTTTTCTGTTAAATACTCTTTCTTAAAATGTGATAAATTTAATAGGTTTTCACCACCTGAAATTGGCAAATAGCCTATTTTATTGTAAGGTTCAATAGTTGGTGAAACCCATATTTTGCTGGTTTTAGAAAGACCCCAATCTAAAAATGGGATTATAACCGCTTCAAATTCTAATCCTTTTGATTTGTGTACGGATAATATTTTTATTGCATTCTGATTTTCGGGTAAAGTAAGTGCTGTATCTTTTTTCTGAATATCCCAATAGTTTAGAAACTGACTAATATCTGATGTTTCTGTATTTATATAATCAAGCACTTTGCTTAAAAAGGCTTTTATATATTCTCTGTTTTTATTATAAATATAATCTGGCAATTTGTTGATTATTGCTTCCACAAGATCATAGAGTGGTTTTTTCTGTAAGTCAAATAGTTCTGTTTTATACTCTTCCCATTTTTTATTTACCTCTTCGTTTGTAAAATTATTTGATAAATTAAAAGGACCGTCTATTTGCTCGTCTGTAAATATATCTGACAATTGATATAATCTTATGAAATTCTCCAATACAAAATCGTATGGTTTTATTATAAACTCTAGTTGAGCTACAATTAGCTGAACTGCTATGGAGTTGTTTAGAATAAGCGATATATTACTAATTACAGGATATCTTTTTTCGTGCGCAAGTAGGGCGTTACTAATTATGGTTCCTTCATTATTAGTTCTAACCAAAATTGCTATGTCTGAATAGTCGAATCCTGCTTCTAGTAGTTTTTCAATCTCTTCTATAACTAATGAAATATTGCTCTCTTCATTTTCTTCTGGCTTAGTACCTGAATATTGTATTGAAACATATCCTCTGTTGTTTATGTTTTTTGGTGCTACTTTTTGTTCTAAATTACTGTAAGCGTTTGTGATTTTGGTTTTTAATTCTTCATAATCGTCTGATTCATCTATGTTGCCGATGTCTTCAACAATTCTATCTTGTAAAAATTGTGATGTGCTTTTGAAAAATTCGTTGTTAAACTCTACAATATCTTTAGAACTTCTCCAGTTGGTTGCAAGTGGTGGTTCTATTATATTGTATTTTGCAAAATCTTTGTTTACCTGGCTTGCTAGTAGATTCCAATCTGAGTTTCTCCAGCGATAGATTGCTTGTTTTACGTCACCCACAAATAGTGATTCTTTGCCTGATGATAGTGAGTTTTCGACAAGTGGCAAAAAGTTTTTGTATTGTAGTGTTGATGTATCTTGAAATTCATCAATCATAAAATGCTCATAGCGAGTACCTATTTTTTCGTAAATAAATGGTGCTTCGTTGGAGTCTATTATCTGATTAATTAAATAGTTTGTATTTGATAGTAAAAATATGTTTTTCTCTTTGCTAACCTCTTTAATTTTTTCATCTAAATCGTCTATTAAGCCTAATGAATTCAAGTCAGGAAAAATTACAGCTGCTGTTGTATAATCTAATAGAAGCACTGTAATATTTTTTAGGTTGGGAATAATGACTGTGTTATATAAATGGGTTACAATTGCTTCGTTGTCAATACTTTTGTGTTGAATTGATTCTGCTCCTTCAAAAATAGTATTTACTCTACGCAAAAATGTGTTTTTAGATATTGCCTGCTTTATATCTATTGTTGCCAAATCCTGAAAAATCATCATTGGACCTCGCGACTTTCCTGCAAAATCATCTTTTAATACTACACCGTTAGATTCTATTTTGTCTAATACTTCTTGAGCTAATTTTATAATCTCTTCTTCTTTTGTTTTAACTATTTTATTTAGTTCTGTTTTATAATTTTTTAAAATAACTTTAAACTCATCTTTTCCTGAAATTTTCTTTTTAGCAATCTGAAACTCTTCTTTGAGTGTCTGTTTTGCCAATTCTTCAATTGCCCAAGAAATGTTCCACCCTTTTTCATCTTCTATCTGTTCTAAAGCAAAATTTATAAGCCAATCTTTAATCTCTCTGTTTTCTGGCAAATCCATTGTGAATATCAGTCTGTCAACTGCTTGTTCAATAATAGATGCTGAATCAAATTCTAAATTAAATTCCGTTGATAGTCCAATCTCTTGAGCAAATGAGCGTGTTACTTTCTGAAAAAAGCTATCAATTGTACTTATTGAGAATTGTGAATAGTCGTGCAGAAGTGCTCTTAGAAGTTTTTTTGATTCTTTTCTAATCTCATCTTCTGTTTTTTTTGTCGTTTTCATCAACTCTTCGAGATGTTCGGGATTCTCAATCTCCCTGTTTGATAAATTACTAAGTGTTTCAAGTATTCTTGAACGCATTTCGGCCGTTGCTTTGTTAGTAAAAGTTACGGCGAGTATGTGTCTATAATTAGATGGGGATTCAAATAGTAGTTTTAAATACTCTTCTGTAAGTGTATATGTCTTGCCCGATCCTGCTGATGCTTTGTATATTTTTAAGTTGCTCATATTTTTTGTAATTAAAGTTGTTTAAAACTACACTTTTTACTTGAATTTTAAAAAAGTTGACTCTTTTTTATTTTATTTGTTTAATGTCGTTTTATTTCTACCTATATAATGTTAAATTTGTCTGATTTTTAAATAAAATGAATTTTTAGATATTATTAAATATTTAAACTGATATAACTGAAAATATTATTGAAAATGAAATATGTAGTTGTTTTAGCCGACGGAATGGCTGATGAGCCTATCGAGGAGCTAAATAATCTTACTCCGGTGATGGCTGCTTCTACTCCAACTATGGATGAGATTTGTGCTTTGTCGTCAACTGGCTTGGTGCATACTGTTCCTGAGGGGTTTCATCCAGGCAGTGAAATTGCTAATATGAATTTATTAGGATATAAACCTTCTGAATATTTTGATGGACGTGGAGTTTTGGAGGCTGCTGCGCTTGGAATTGAGATGGGTGCGGATGATTTAGTTATGAGGTGTAATATTGTTACTGTGAATGATGGAATTTTAGAAAATCATTCGGCTGGGCATATTTCTACTGAAGAGGCTTCTGAAATTATAGATTTTTTGAATGAGGAGCTTGGTAATGAGAATATAAAATTTCATTTAGGTACAAGTTATAGACATATTTTGGTTATAAAAGGTGGTAATAAACAAATGAAATTTACCCCTCCACACGACCATCCTGGTAAACCTGCAGCACCGTTATTGCCTGTCACAACTGCTGATGAAGCAAAAGATACTCTTGATTTGGTGCTAGGTTTGATTAGTAAATCGCAAGAGATTCTGCAAAATCATCCTGTTAATGTTAAAAGAATAGCTAATGGTGATAAACCTGCTAATTCTATCTGGCCGTGGTCGCCGGGTTTTGCTCGTAAATTTCCTACTTTTAAGGAGAGGTTTGGTTTAAAGTCGGGTGCTGTTATATCTGCGGTGGATTTAATTTTTGGTATTGGTACTTTGGCTGGTCTTGAACTTATTCACGTTGATGGTGCAACAGGTTTGCACGATACTAATTATGAGGGTAAGGCTGAGGCTGGACTTAAAGCTTTGGATGAACATCCGTTTCTGTTTTTACACGTTGAAGCTATGGATGAGGCTGGACACGAGGGTGATTATGAGTTGAAAAAGCGTGTGATTGAGGATTTTGATAGAAGATTGCTAGCTCCATTGTGGAAAGGACTAAAAGAGAGCGGGGAGGAGTTTAAACTTTTACTTCTACCAGATCATCCAACTCCTTGTAAATTAAGAACTCACACGATGTCTCCTGTGCCGTTTATGATTTATGA
>CAZHHH010000144.1:0-6049 GCA_964532085.1 uncultured Marinilabiliaceae bacterium | reverse complement strand
AAAGATATACTTTTTCACAATCACCTAAACAATGGTAAAGGCTATCGTTACTCCTATCCACTTATTCAATATAAGAGAATTAATAAGCAGGCAGCTATTCTATGTTTAGCAAACGGAACAGAAGCCATAGGGCAGTTTTTTCTAGATTCAAATCTAACGCTTACACTAAATGGCGAGACTGAACTTTTTGAGGTTGATAATATTCGACCTTATCAACAGTTGATACAAATATGGGATTCTAAATTTCAATACAGAATACGCCAATGGCTACCTTTTAATAAACACAATTATGAACAATATAACAAATTAGAAGGCATTGTTGAACAAACAGCTTTTCTCGAGAGAATTTTAACAAATAATATCCTCTCATTTGCAAAAGGCCTTAATATATATTTTGAAGATCAAGTAGAGTGTACAATCACGCAATTAACTGATATGCGTACTTCGCGATACAAAGGCACTTTAATGAGTGTATTTGATGCGGAGTTCATAACCAATGTGTCCATACCAGATTTTGCAGGATTAGGCAAAGGTGTTAGTATTGGATATGGGGTAACAACAAAAAAAGAAAAACATAAAAATTAATATAATGCAAATGAAAAACAGTAAATATTATCTATATGGAGCTTCCATTCAGGGTATCCAATCTTTTATACTTCAAACAGATAAACTCAAAGATATAGTTGGTGCCAGCGAACTTGTTGAGAAAATTTGCACAGATTTTTTTTACGATTTCAAAGAGCCAGGCAATGAAAATAATGGTACAATAATCGAAGCTGCGGGAAATATAAAGTATCTGTTTTCTGATTATGAAAAATGCAAATATGCTGTACTCGAATTCCCCAAAAAGGTGATGGAAGCAGCACCAGGAATTACTGTAAGTCAAGCGGTTATTGCTTATGATGACGCAAAGAACTTTGAAGATGCAATTAACAAGTTAGAATTAAGACTTAAATCTCAACGAAATAAACAATATACATCTACACATGCACTTATGAGCATGCGTCGTTCACGACAGACTGCTCTTCCTGTAACTAAGGTTTATAAAGATGATTATATTGACGAAAGCACTGCAGCAAAAAGAGAAACAGCAAATGATGAGATGAAACATCCTGTCATAAATCTCAGTAAGAAGTGTTTTGGAAAGGAGAAGTTAAAAGCTGAAAATATAGCTTTTAATATTGAAGATATAACCGACCGCAATGATTGGGTTGCTATTATTCATGCAGATGGTAATGGCCTTGGACTCATTGTGCAAAAAGTTGGTAAACATAAAGAAGATTTTAAAAAGTTTTCAGATAGCCTTGGTAAAGCTACAGAAGAAGCTGCTCAAAATGCTTATAATAAAATATCAAATAGATTTGAAGATAAAGAAAGAATTCCTATTCGTCCAGTAGTATTAGGAGGAGATGATTTTACTGTAATCTGTCGTGCTGATTTTGCAATAGAATATACTCAGCATTTTTTAAAAGAGTTTGAAGTTGCAACTGAAAAATATTTAGGCGATTTACTAAAAGAGTATAAAGTATTTAAGAATAATGAAACTAAACTTACTGCTTGTGCAGGAATAGCTTATATAAAATCCTCTTACCCTTTCCATTATGGTTATAGATTATCAGATGAGCTTTGTACTCATGCCAAAAAAAACTCAAGAAAAGATAGAGATAAAGATGAAGTTATACCATCATCACTTATGTTTCATAAAGTACAAGATAGCTTTGCCGAAAGCTATGAAGATATTATAGCGAGAGAGCTTACCACAATTGATGAAATTTCATTTAAATATGGTCCTTATTATCTATCATCAAATGATAACAAACCATTAATTGACGAACTACTAGATAATGTGCAAAAATTTGAAGGTAAAGATGGTAGTGCTGTTAAAACACATTTAAGACAGTGGTTAAGTGATATGACTTATAATAAAGAAATGGCAGACCAACGTCTAAAACGACTTAAGTCTAATATCAAGTCAAATAAAATACTAATTAGTTTTGTTGACAAGATAACTTCGGGAGATAAAATAGCTACCTATGATTTATTATCACTTCATTCTATCTTTTATAATGTAACTAAAAATGCAGAATAAAAACTAACTAGAAAACGAAAAGATGAAAAATATAAAATACAAAGTTGAGTTTTTCGACCTTTGGCATACAGGATCTGGACTTGCAGCAGGTGCAGATGTGGATGCTTTAGTCATTAAAGACAAGAATAACTTACCATACATTCCTGGAAAAACTATAAAAGGATTAGTACGAGAAGCGTTAGAAACTATTCTTTTATTAAGAGAAGACAGTGATAAACAAAAAATAGTTGAAGAGAACTTCGGGGTATTAAAAGAAAAGAATAAAGACAAAGAACCTGAATATATTATGAAACGAGGAGAAGTATTTTTCAAAAATGCTACTCTATCTAAAGAACTAACGCAAGCTATTATTTCAGACCTACATCTATACCGACATTTATATCACTCAATTTCATCTACTGCAATAGAAGATGGAATAGCTAAAGAACACAGTCTTAGAAGAACTGAAACAACTATTCCAACAATACTATATGGAGAAATTTTATATGTAGACAGCAGTATCACTAAAGAAGTAGGAGAAGCACTAAGTTTTATTAAACGTCTCGGTGTAGGACGAAATAGAGGATTAGGAAGGTGTCAGTTTACTATATTAAATGAGGAGGAAGCATGAAAACAATACAATTTAAAATAACACTTCTTTCAGATGTAATTTTAAGTCAAACATCTAAAACCACAGGAAATAAAAAAACACTAGATTTTATTCCCGGAAATGTTTTCTTGGGAATTGTAGCCAAAAAGTATAACGACTTTGGTAACGATCAACTCACAGTTTTTCATAGTCCAAAAGTAAGATATGGTGATGCACACCCTTTAGTAAATGGCATTAGAGCTTTGCGTAAACCCGCAGTTTTCCTAAAACCTAAACACGCAGATGATAATAATCTAATATATATTCATCATCAGATAAAAGACCATAATAAGGTGTCACACCTGCAACTCGAGCAACAACGCACTGATTTCTTTGCTTTTTCTAAAACCGAAGCAGTTGAATATAAAGCAGACTATAATTTTGCTATAAAATCTGCTTACGATCGCAAGAAACGTCGTTCAATGGATGAACAGATGTATGGTTATCAATCATTAGAAGAAGGTTCAGAATACTGTTTTGAACTTAATGTAGATAATGATGTAAAAGAAGAAATAATAAATAAAATTAAAAGTTGCTTAAAGGGTAATCACACCGTAGGTCGTTCACGAACAGCTCAATATGGACTTGTAAAAATAGAAGAAGATAGCTCTTTTACTACAATAAAATCCAATGATGAAGCAGTAGATAACAAATATGTAATTTATGCCGAATCTAGGTTAATTCTGCAAGATAAATACGGAAATCCAACTTTTATCCCACAACCTGAACACTTTGGAATTGAGGGTGGTACATATTGTCCTGAATTATCTCAAATTAGGACTTTTGCTTATTCTCCTTTTAATTTTCACCGCGCAACATTCGACAATGAACGTAAAGGAATAGAAAAAGGTAGCGTAATAGTAATTAAAGGTGGAGAAGTTAAAAAACAAACTAAATTTGTCGGAATTTATCAAAATGAAGGATTTGGAAAAGTAATTTTCAATCCACACTTTTTCAAAACTGATGAGTCAGGTAGAAGCACTCTTGAGTTTAAACTCAGCAAACCGGAAAAAAACAATAAACCTAGAATTGACACGAATGATAAAGCATTATCAAAAACAGACCAATATCTATTTAGCTATCTACAACAAAAACAACAACAAGAAGAAGATGAAAAAGAGGTTTATCGTAGAGTTAATGAGTTTGTAAATAAAAACAGTGGTCTATTTAAAGAAGATCTGTTTGCATCACAATGGGGTACTATACGTAGTTTAGCTATGCAATATCCCACATATGCTCAGCTTAAAGAAGAATTATTCACAAAAGAGATAAGACGTAATAATAAATTAGAACCAAATGCCTATTTAACACATGGTGTGGCGAAAGCAAAATGGGATGATTATGGTAGAAGAAGAACATTGGAGAAGTTCTTCAGTGATACAAAAGAACATATGATTCAATTCGCCATAATAAACTTAGCTTCAGAAATGGCTAAAAAAACGGAGGGCAAATAGTATGAAAAATAGTAAAAATATATACCAGTATCGTCACCTTGTACAAATAACATTAGAAGCTAAAACTCCCATAGCAATAAGTTCAGGTGAGAGAGACTTTATTACAGATGCTGTTATACTGAAAGATATTAATGGTTTACCTTATATTCCTGGCACATCCATTGCTGGTGTTATTCGCCATGGAATTGGTCATAAAAAATCAAATGACTTATTTGGATATAACGATAGAAAAAAACCAGAAGATAGCATAGGCTCAAATATAATTTTCAGCAATGCACTAATGATTGGTAAAGATGGAAAGGTAATTGAGGGTTTGCAGCAAATAGATTTTATAAATGATGATTTTTATAATTACTTTTTAGCACTACCAATTCGTCAGCACAACAGTATAAACTCCAAAGGAACTGTAAGAACTGATGGAGGAAAATTTGATGAACAAGTAGTTTACAAAGGTACACGATATCTATTTGAAATAGAATTACTTTCTTCCGAAGCTGAAGATAAAAACTTAAATAATATTATAAACTTCATTCATTCCGATGAATTTAGAATCGGCAGTGGCACCCGGATTGGGTTTGGACAAATGGAAGTTATTACTTGCAAACAACGTACACTTAATATAAAAGAGGAAGATGATCTTGAAGCTTATATTAATAAAAGCTCAAGCTTAAACAATAATAACTTTTGGACAAACGCTGAATCAGAATCTCCAAAAGTTACACAATCAACAAACTGGGATAAGTATAAGCTATCTCTGACACCTGATGACTTCTTTCTGTTTGGTTCAGGCTTTGGCTCTGACGATGCAGATATGACGCCCGTGCGTGAATCAATTATTATATGGGAAGATGGGAAACCCCAGTTTAAAGATGCACAAATACTTATACCTGCCTCATCTATAAAGGGCGCTATTTCTCATAGAGTAGCATACCATTACAATCGATTAGAAGGAGTACACGCTGATATCATTTTTGACGAACTGAAATCAAAATTAGAAGAAGAGAACTTATCTGACCGCGAGTTCAACAAAAAGCTAAAAGAACAATACGAAAAAGTGGTGGGTGAAAATAACACTGCTGTACGTGAACTCTTTGGTGCAAGTGGAATGCAAGATAACACAAAACAAGAACGTGGTAATGTACTATTTTCTGATTTATTTATTGATAATAAAGAAATTAAAGAAAAAATACTTAACCATGTTTCAATTGATAGGTTTACAGGAGGTGCTATAGATGGTGCTCTCTTTCAAGAAGAGGTAGTATTTGGAGAGAATATAACATTCACTTTAGACATTATGGTTAATAAGCTTAAAGAAGAACAAAACAAAAAAGTTTACAGTGAAAATGTAATCAATGCTTTTGAAGCAACATTAACAGATATAACTAATGGAATGCTTCCATTAGGCGGTGGAGTAAACCGCGGTCATGGTAGCTTTAGTGGGACTATTACCTGTAATGATAAACCTTTAAAATTAAACCAACAATGAACAAACATAAATTAGAAAAAGCAAATTACACCGGCTATTTATGGTATAGTGATGCCAAAGAACCAAAGCTGTATTATTTAACAGAAAAGGAGTTTGAATTTGATGATTCGACAAACCCATTTGTAGTTGAAGGATGGCTGATTGATAAAGACAAAGAATTATCTTATTCGATTCAATATATAAACGGGGAATATGTAATACGCAAATATAATATAAATGATTTGGAACATATAGAATCAACAGAAAAGATATACATACCCTCTTTTAAAGGATTTAAAGAAATTGTATTTAACCAATATTGGCGTCCACAAAAAGATGAACTTTGTGAGAATATGGAGGTACTTGTACCTGCAGAATTTGTATTTATTGATTTAATTAAATGATGGAGAAAA
>CAZHHH010000143.1:0-6108 GCA_964532085.1 uncultured Marinilabiliaceae bacterium | reverse complement strand
CATAAATTTTTCCCGAGAACTTTAGTTTTTCAACTTCCCAATGTTCAGGTATTTCCCCTAACCACTCTACACCAGAGTCTTTATATTTTTCGTATTGTTTCATTTCTTCATTTTTCACTTTTCACTTTTCATTTCTTCATTTCTTCATTTTTTTAATGTTCAGGTATTTCTCCCAACCATTCTACACCTGAGTCTTTATATTTATCGTATTTTTTCATTTTTACTCCTTTATTTCTTCATTTTTTTTACTAAAGGCTATTTAATCCATTTTTCAATCTCTCCACTAATTTTCTATGCTCTTCGGGCTTTTCCTTTTTAAATTTTTCAATATTTTTGAGTTTCCACTTTGTGGCAGGAAAATCTTTAAAATTATAAACCTCCCAATCAGGCGTTCCGTTTTCTAATTCTATCAAAAATAGTTTGTCTTTTTCTGTCAATTTCTTATGAATCAGTTCAACCAATCTCTTACGGGTGTTTTCAAAATCATTATAAGAAAAAGGGTGAGCTGTCATTCCGCTGAATTGTGTTTGAAAAACATTGCTCTGATCAGTAAAGTGTGGAAACAATAGTTCATAAATTGGTCTATTGCCGCTGATTAGATAAAATATAAATCCTTTTTTCACAGCATCATCCCATTCATTTTCATCCAATAGCCATTTTATATCAAACAAATCCCTTGGGTGTTGTCTATCTAAAGCTGCACAAATTTTTCCACCAAATAGCATCCCTTTTTCCATTACTGGAATTACACAGAAAGCATTGAAATCCTGTTGAGCATTTTCGCAGAGTTCAAGTTCTGTTGGTTCTGCATAACTACCTCTTTTTATAGGGTTTACTTCGGTCTTTATTCCGGCTCCGTCTTTAGAAATAATCAATTTCAGATTTTCCTTATCGTGTGTAATATTTATTGGCGAATTATACTTTTCCAATCTGATTTTAATTGTATTTAATGCTTGATTAATTTTAGGGAAAGCCGTTTCCCTTCTTTCATTAGAAAGCCAAGTCAGATCTATATCCACAGATAATCTGGGCATATTCCTGTGAAAAAGATTAATAGCTGTTCCACCGTGTAAAGCTAATCCAGACTCTCTTGAAATCTCAGGTAAAACCTTTAATAATAACTCAACCTGTCTTTTGTATGTGGCTTTATTCATATAGCATCAAATCTTTTGGGACTGTTATTTTATATTTAGAGTCATACACGCCTTCGTTTACCAAGCTTCTTTTGCCATTCCCCAATTCTATGTTTTTTATATTCAGATAATTAAACCACCTGTGCCCTGTTTTCTCTGCCATAAAGAGAAATATTCGTTTTACTTTTACAGACGAGCAGTCTTCCAAAAGTGTTTGTATTTCATTGGGATGAAGGTTATTCATTCCCAATAATATTTCATAAGTAGGAATAAATTCAGTCGAATCTTTCAAAAGTAGTAATAACTCCAAAAATGCTCTGGGTGGTGAAGATATTAAAACTTCAAAATCATTTGTTTGCCAACTGATGAGACTTGTATTTTTAGGTAGAAAATTACTGGTATGGTAATTTATCGTATTTCCCCATTTGTTTTTTTCAAACCAGGTGGGCAATCTTACACCTGAACCACCGAAAAGAGTAACATCAGTCGCAGAAAAACTTAAATAATGAAGTAGTCCTTGAAATTCTAAAGCATTCTTTCCACCTATATGAACATCCATTCCAAGTTGTTTTTGTAAGGCATATACTGCTCCGAGATAGTTAACTATCTCGCCTGTTCTGATCATAGCCCCTGTGCCTATACTTTGAAACCATTTTGAATTTCTATAGGTTCTCTGCAGGTCTAAACTGTAGCCGTTTTCCAACATCCAGTTGCTGGTATAAACCACATTTTTGGGTTGCATTTGTAAGAGTTGATTTATCTTTGTTTTGGTTTTCTCAGACATAACAAAATAAAACAATAGTTTAAATAAATTCAAATTTGCGTAGTAAATATACGACTATTTGTATTAATTTAAACTAATTATGTTTCTAAAGTTCAATAATATCTTTAATCAAACCATCACTTAGCTGTTCTATCTCCATCAACTCTTGAGATACTTCTTCAATGCTTCTCAATGGTTTGTGCTGATAAAAATATTTATTAAAGCTTATTTCATACCCAATTCTTGTTCTATCTAAATCTATCCAAGCCTCTTCTACGTGTGGTTTCACCTCTTTTAAAAAATAGTTATGAACTGTATCGCTAAGTGGAATATTTTCGCTGTCGCGCAAGTCGCTATTAGTTTGATAGGTGATATAATAATCTTTTTTATCTGTGGGATAATAGCCATAATCGGGCAAATCTTCAACTTTGCAATTTAAGTGTTCAAGTAAGCCCTCTAACTTGTCGCCACTAATTTTTTCAATTCTTCTAATTACCTTTTCTGCATCTTCGTCATACCAAGATATTGTATTATATATCTGATTCTTATCACTTGCGCTTAATCTTATTTTTTCATCTTTTAATATCTTATCCACTTTGTCTGTAAATAGATTAAAGTCATTAAATTCATCTGTTCCTATATTTTGCATAAGCAACGTGGCAGTTTCAAGAATCTCTTTTTGCTTTTCCCAAGTTTTAGGATTTGTTAGGTTCTTACGCCTATTGGCATTGAGATTTAGATCATTTTTCTTACACCACTCCAATATCTCTTTTTCTAGGGATTTTATATCACTATAAACTTTGTCTCCATAGGTTTTATAAGCCCATTGCATTGGCTCTTCCAATGTTCTGTCATATCTTAAATTTTCTATACGCTCTTGGCTAAATTGTGCTTTTAGTCGCTCTGGTCTTTCGATGGTAACTTTATAATATCCAAAATCACTATTGTTAAATACTTTTGCAGCTAAATCGTCTTCGTTTATGCGCTCAATATCTTCAAAGTTTGTATAAGCTTCTTCTATTTCGTGAATGTGTTCTGTGGTAAGTTCGCAATTTTTAGCACCTAAATTTTTACGTAGCTTTGCAAATCGTTGTGAGGCATCAATAAGTATAACTTTTCCTTTTCTTTTTTCATCTTTATTATTGCTCAGCAACCAAATATAAGTAGTTATGCCTGTATTGTAAAATAGATTATTTGGCAATTGAATAATACATTCCAACAAATCATTTTCTATAAAATAGCGTCTAATATTACTCTCTCCACCGCCTGCATCACCTGTAAAAAGGCTTGAGCCATTATGGACAGATGCAATGCGTGAGCCTATTTTACTTTGTGAAAGTGGTTTCATTTTATCCACCATTTCCATAAGAAAAAGCAACTGTCCATCTGATGAACGTGGTGTAGCATCAACTACTTCATCATTTCCCCAATAATCTTTTAAAGTAACCTCAAATCGTGGGTCTATAATATCTTTTCCATCTTTGATGTATTTCATATCTGTTGTCCACGATTTTCCATAAGGAGGATTGGATAACATAAAGTCAAATTTATCACTTTGAAATTCATCAGTAGCTAAAGTTGAACCGTGGCGAATATTCTCGGGGTCATTGCCCTTAATCATCATATCTGATTTGCATATAGCATAAGTTTCACCATTTATCTCTTTGCCATAAAGAAAAACATCACTATTTGCTCGTATATTGCCATTTTCATTAATAATAAAATTTTGTGATTCGGTAAGCATTCCACCCGAACCGCAAGCGGGGTCATATACAGTTAAAATAGGTGGCAATTTCTCTTTTATAGGTTTAAAAATAATGTGAGTCATTAAATTTATCACCTCTCGTGGAGTAAAGTGTTCTCCTGCCTCTTCGTTATTTTCTTCGTTGAATTTTCTTATAAGTTCCTCAAATACATATCCCATACCTAAGTTGGTTAAAGGAGGCATTATATTTCCATTTGGGTCTTTCTTTTCAAATGGCGTTAAGTTAATGTATGGTGAGGTAAACTTATCTAACACATCAAGCAAGATGTCACTTGATGCCATTTTTATTACTTCATTTTTAAGTTCAAATTTATCTATAATCTCTTTAACATTGGAGCTAAATCCATTTAGATAATCATTAAAATTTGCTTGTAAAATCTGTTGACTATTGGTTGCAGTATCAAAAAGGCGTTGCAATGTCCATTCACTTGTATTGTAAAATACATACCCACTTGCATCTTGCAAACCTTTTTCATCCCACTCTGTAAAACCTACATCATCTCTTTGAAAAACAAGCTCTTCCATCACTGCATCTTTTGTATCCTCTAAAAGCGCATCTAAGCGACGAAGAACTACCATAGGTAAAATTACATCACGATATTTACCTCTTTGATAAACATCTCGAAGACAGTCGTCTGCTATTGACCATATAAATGACACTAATTTATTATGTGCTGATTGATTCATTTTATAGTTATTAATCTGTTTTTACTCTTTAAAAAATAATAGCTTTCTTACTATTAAAATAGTGAGCCAAGATAGTTATTTAAAGATTTTCATAAAAATATTATACCAATTGTCAATGTTCAATTTTAAATTATCAATTTTGAATATTTGACCAGACATATATATTTCAATGATTATCAATACTTAATACACAAATACTTTTAGTTATCCACACTTTCACCCCACCACCCTTATCTTCTCATAGAGCATTGCTGAGAAAATTGCTATTCCGAAGCTGATTAATGTTCCAATTAGCATATATTCGGTTAATCTTCTATCGTCGGATTCGCGTAAATCTCCAAATCTAAATACAGATTTTGCTGTAAGAAGTAAGCCTATAGATGCCCAATTTCCAGAAAGTACAAATACAAATATAAATAGGCGTTCGAGTATTCCTATATATGTACCAGCTTTACTTAATGAATCATCATTACTGTTTGCGCTCAACTCCTCTGTCCACTTGTGCATAGTTACACGAATTATTATTGATGAAGCGAATGTGATGAAAAGGATAAAAGTTAGCAAGAGCCAAAAGTTATTATCAAGAATTACATTAAAATCCCACCCTGTATCAACAAAGAAATAGACTGCCGTAAGAATTACGATGATATGTAGTGCTTGGTCTAAGAAGAACCAGTTTGTAAGAGATAAAAGTGGTTTTCTGGATTTATTGTTGTCACTTTGGAAATATATTTTTGTAATATCAATTATAAAATGTGTTACAACAAGTAGTACTATCATTGGCCACATTTTAATATCCCATAATAAAATGAACATCAATAGTGCGTGGATAAGAATGTGGATATAGATTTTAGAAGAGTATAGCTTCTTCTCATTTTTATCTTTAACCCAACTGCTAGGTTGAAGAATAAAATCACCAATAATATGGGCTAAAATAAGTTTGGTTAAGATTATCATTTTAATAGGTTTTCTAGTTTTACACAATATATTTTATCTACTTCCATCAATTCGTCAATTTTAGCTGTATCCCATCTACCACTGACTGAGTTTTGTTTGATATTTAATATTTTCCCAATCTCCTGCTGGGAAAATTTGGGATTTAAAAAGACACTTTCAGCTAATTCTGCAGCGGATATATTCCATCTGTCCATTACTATACCTGAAAGTTTTAGATAGAGATTGATTTCTTGGTCAAACTGTGGCCATGGTGTTTTTATTATCAAGTTAGTTCTCTGCTTTTTAAGTAGTTCAAATTGCTCTCCAGAGTTTATAAAAGCACTTCCGTTACTCTCTGTTATTCTTTTTGCAGAAAATGTTTTATCTCCAATCCCGATAGACATTCTCACATCAATAGCACTATTTCTACTATTTGAATCAAGCTCTTTTACTTGCTTTATTTTTGATTTTATAATAAATGCTACTATGAGTGCATCTTTAGGGTTAGATATTTCTAACTGAAAAGAGTCACCCCAGATAATTTCCCAACTTAATGGATTTTTCCCTTTAGTTGCAAAGTACTCTTTTAAGGGCTTAAGCCATAAGTCAGAACTACTTAACTTCCTCGAATCTATTATATCTCCTTTTATTACTGCTATCATATATTGACGACTTATTATCAAGTTATCGGACTACAGCCCGATATTGCATTTTATCGGGCTATACCCCGATATTTTGATTTATCGGGCTGTAGCCCGATAATTGAATATATCGGGCTGTAGCCCGATATTTTACAAATGTCGTTTATTATTTTGAGAATAGCA
>CAZHHH010000142.1:0-6199 GCA_964532085.1 uncultured Marinilabiliaceae bacterium | reverse complement strand
GGAAGAGAAGCAGGGCGCTGATTAAACGGGAGCGCGAAAGGGGGCGGGCGGGTGGCTAAGCGGCGCGGAGACGGCGAAGGAAGCATAACAAGGCGCAAAGATGGCCGCTGGCAGGGCAGCGCACTAATCGGCTACGACCTGGCTGAACGTTTATATGAAGCCTTCCCTGCGGCCCTGATTTGGTCCTCTGCGGTTATGTTCGCCACTCTAATCACCTTCTTTTTCCTGGGGCCAGTTTTGGGGTCACCCATAACAAGACTGGCCCCAACTTAACCCAATATTACCCAACACTAAAAGTCAAGAATCCTTTAATACCAGGCCTTACAGCGTATGACTCGACTATACATAATGGCTTTAAACGGATTCCTAATCCGCAGGACGGGGGTTCGAATCCTCCCAGGCGCACCATTACACCCCCTGGGGGGCAAGGGTTAGCGGACTTTACGTTTATGCACAAGACGGATAATATTGTTTTTGGGGTCAGTATTGGGGCCACCAGGCCCGCTGTCCCCCTCTTTTTTTGCATCTTTAGCAATATTATCCATGACGTCGGCGCAAGCTCTGTCTGCGCTTCGCAAAGCCTTAGCATAAATATCAACCGTGGTGCTTGTCCTTGCATGCCCCAGCCTGGCGGAAACGGCCTTAATATCCACCCCCTGGCTGATTAAGATGGTGGCAGCTGTATGCCGCAGACCGTGAAAATTCATATGCGGTAGGCCATGTTTCTTTAAAAATTTAGGAAACCAGCTTGTTGGCGTATCTGGGAACATATCTTCACCCAGGTTGGTTGTGAATAGACGATTAGACCCCTGCCAAAGGTTACCGGCCTTCTCCTTTAATGCTTCTTGTTCGGCCTTATGCCGGGAAAGAATATTTAAAGTTGACTGGGGAATTGATATAAGGCGGTTCGATGTTTCATTTTTGGTGCAGTCGCGTTCGTGAACTCCGATATGTGGGGCGTATTGGCGGGTTTTTGTGACCTCAATGGTTCCGGCCTCGAAGTCAACATCATCCCAGGTTAAGGCCATTAGCTCACTTTTACGTAGCCCACTAGTTAAGGCAAGGTGAACTAGTGCTTGATACTGGGGCTGTTCATATTCAAGAGCTGCCAACAAGGCGGCTGTTTGTTCTTCATCATAGGCGGGTATATTGGCCTTATTCTTCCTGGGGCGTTTCACCCTGGCGACAGGGTTTTCTTTTAAGATTTGCCAGTCAACAGCAGCGTTAAATATGCTAGACAAAACAGCGTGATGCTGAAGAATGGTTGTCTCTGATAGTGGTCCCTTCTTGCCGTCCTTCCTTGCCCCATTCTGGCGGAGTGAGTTTTCATATTCGACAATATGTAGCGGTTTAATCTGGTCAAGCCTGGCACATCCCAAAGCGGGAATGATATGCTGCTCAAGCATTCGTTTGTAGCCAAGGAATGTTTTAGGTGCAAGGTTGGGTTCGGCGTACTCTGTCAGCCATTTCTCCGCAAAGCCCTTGAATGATAGCCTTGATGGATCCGCAAAGGCGGAGCTGTTCTCAATCTCTGTGATGAACCCTGCTAGCTTCTTCTCTGCCTCAGCGTCATTCTTAGCCCGGACGGTTCGCCGTTTGCGGATGCGCTTGCCATCAGGACCGAACCCGGCAGAAACCGTCAGCCTGTAGCTGTCTTTTCCGCGTTTCTCAATGTGACCAACCAACCTTTCTTTCTCACCTTTTGCCATCGGCATGACCTCCTTTTTAATTCAATCCGCGAAGCGTTCTATTAACGATTCACTTTCTAACAGCTTCCTTAGTTGATGCTGCACCTTAAGCATTAGCACCTGCTTATACGTATCGTTATCAATTCCGCCAACACTATGGCTAAAATCAATAGGAGGCTTTACGTCTGTATCTGCGCCACTCCACATGAACCCTAAAGGGTTTGAAGCTTTTTTGATATAGCGATATTTATCCTTATAAAGTACTACGTTGCCGGCATGCGCCTTCTCATCTAGATCGTAATACAGATAACGAGAAATTGCACCAAGTGCGAAACGGTTTTCAAGCAAGGCATTGACAGTTAAAGTTATTGAATTGGCCTTGTCCCGACCGTAACAGTCAACCAATATCTTTATTGACTCTTCGCTTAATCCGGTTTTTTTGTGTATGGACTGAAGATCAAGGTTGGGAGTGGGCACTTCCGACACCCCCAGCAGGTAATCACAAGACACGTTAAAATACCTTGAAATGCCCAGCAGGTTCCCCGCATCTGGTACAGTTTTTCCGTCCTTCCAGGAGGCGACCGACTGTCTTTTTACCCCAACAGAATTCGCCAATTCCTCTTGTGTTACCCTTCTCTCTCGAAGCAGCTTTCTTAATCTCCTTGCGAAGGGTTTGTTATAACCGTCCTCGACATACGATTTACTTGCAATTCTCATTGATTCACCTCACGATTGTTAGTTATCAATGCACTTTATCAAAAAGGGGCGTTTTGACTTGCACTTCGTCTCATCATATTGTATGCTAACTATAGCAAATGGAACCAACCTCGTCAAGCGAAACCATGTCAAACTTAACAGGTTGAAATCAAATTGGATGGGAGGGGGATGTTCATGGAAAAAGTTACCATGTCGGCAAAACAGGCGGCAGGTTATTTGGGCGTCAGCTATTGGAAGATATTGGATATGGCGAAACAGGGCGAGATCCCGCATATTCGCGCTGGCTCACTGGTCCTGTTTCGGCAGGAAACACTTGACCGATGGCTGGCATCGCAGGAAAAGGAGAGCGTGTCGGAGGGAATGTGAAAAATATTGCCCGTCCGGAAGGCCGGGCAGAGAGGAGAAAAACAAATGCTTAAACGTAGCATACCATATCGGCGGCATTTTTTCAAGCAGTTTCGCGCTGTGCCGGCCCTTCCCGATCCCCTTAGTACTTTCGAAGAGTTCCTCGAGTTTCAGAATATCGATATCTCGGAGCTCGACGACCTGGAGCTCTACCGGGAGGGGCTGCGGACAAAGCAGCGACTAGTTGTTCTCGATCTCGAGTCGATTCTATTTATCGACGGCAGGGGCAACCCGGTAGCGGCGGGCGACTGGCTGCTCCAGCGGCTGGCGGCTATCCGCGGCGAAAAGCAACGGCGGGGATGGGGAAAAACCGATGAATTCTGCTTTAAATAATATTCTTTCTCGGCTTGGAGATGTTAGGGAGGTTAGCGGGGGCTGGCAGGCCCTTTGCCCGGCGCACGATGATAGGGAACCGAGTTTGTTCGTAAGCGAAGGCGACGATAAAAGAATACTACTAAAGTGCTTTGCCGGTTGCTCTGTTAATGAAATATGCAATGCTTTGAAGATTGAGGTTAAGGATTTATATCCTAATAAGCACAAGTTTAAAGTTCATTCCGGCGGAAGATCCCCGGTAGTGGCTGCTTACGACTATCAGGATATAAATGGGAACCTGCTTTTTCAAGTATGCAGGACGGAGAACAAGCACTTTTTCCAAAGACGACCTAACGGCCAGGGCGGCTGGGTTAATGGACTGCACGGGGTTAAGCCGGTGCTTTACCGGTTGCCTGAGGTTGTGCAGGCGGTGGAACAAGGCGAAACAATCTTTATCCCGGAAGGAGAAAAAGACTGCGATAACTTGGTTGCATTGGGATTAACAGCGACCTGCAACCCTATGGGCGCGGGCAAGTGGCGTAATCATTACAGCGGCTGGTTTAAAGGTGCAGAAGTGGTAATTCTTCCCGATAACGATGGACCCGGGAAAAAACATGCCCAGCAGGTTGCCAAAAGCCTACACGGAAAAGTGACAAGCGTTAAAATACTGGAGTTGCCCAACCTGCAGGATAAAGGAGATGTTACAGACTGGTTAAGTGGCGGCGGAACAAAGGAAGAATTACTGCGACTGGCACAGGATACCCCGAAATGGGAACCTGAACCGGAAGGTGGCGACGACGGTGGAGAGAAAGAGAAAATCACACAGGCAGATAGGCTAATTCAGATAGCGGTTAATGGGGCATTCCTTTTTCACGACGAAACGCGGGACACGTTTGTTAACTTGCCCATTAACGGCCATAAGGAAACGTGGCCTTTGCGAAGCAAGTTTTTTAAGCAGTGGCTTGTGCAGCGGTATTATCGGCAGACGGGTAAAAGCCCGAATAACGAAGCACTGCGGCAGGCCTTAAATGTAGTCGAAGCTATGGCCATTTTTGACGGCCCGGAGATAGAGCTAAGTTTACGGGTAGCGGAAAAAGATGGTAAAATTTATTACGATTTAGCTAACGCGGAATGGCAGGCAGTGAGAATCACGGTTGATGGATGGCATGTGATAGACAACCCTCCAATTCTTTTCCGGCGGTTTAAGAATACGGCTAGCCAAGTACTTCCCAAGCGTGGCGGCAGCCTGGAGCTTCTTAAAAAATACATTAACCTAAAAGACGGGGCGGATTGGCAGTTGCTTTGTGCGCTACTGATACATGCTCTTATCCCTGACGTACCCCATGGGATACCTGTTTTTTATGGAGACAAAGGGAGTGCAAAGACAACGGCACAGCGAATTATCAGAAAGTTAATTGACCCGGCGTTCAGGGACACTTTGACGCTACCAACAGATAAGAACGAAATGGCACTAACACTAATGACGAATTATGCCCCTTGTTTCGATAACCTTGATGGCCTGCGGCCGTGGCAGAGTGATATGCTGTGCCAGGCGACGACTGGCGGCGGCATAAGCAAGCGGGAGTTGTATACCGACATGGATGAGGTTATTCTTTCTTTCCTGCGCTGTCCCATGTTAAATGGCATAAACCTGGTTGCGTCAAGAGACGATCTGCTTGACCGGAGTGTCCTTTTCAGGCTTGACCGTATAGGGTACGAGCGGAGAAAAACTGAAAGTGAGTTATGGCGCGAATTTGAACAGGACCGGCCCTATATCTTAGGCGCCATGTTCGACGTGCTATGCGGCGCATTAAAAATATACCCCGCTGTTAATCTTCCGGGTCTTCCGCGTATGGCAGATTTCGCCCGGTGGGGTTATGCCATCAATGAAGCCATTAGGGATGGCGGCGGTAATGAATTTATGAAGGCTTATTATCAGAATATTGCCGGTGCAGTTGAAGAAGCTGTTATCGGTGACATTGTGGGTGCGGCACTTGTGGAATTTATGGACGGCAGGGAAAGCTGGGAAGGCACAGCGACGGAACTGCTGGAGTTATTAAATGAACTGCCGAGCGTAAACGTGAAAGAAAAGGCATGGCCCAAACGACCGCATACCTTGACCCGGAGGATAAATAAAATCAAGGCTGCATTAGTGGATTATGGAATTGAGGTTGTTTCGTTTCGAGAAGAAAGCTTATCAAGGCGGCGGCTCCTACAATTAAAGAATAATACCGTCCATAGTGTCCAAAGCGTCCAAGAGGCTTCCGAAGCCCCAGAAACACGGGATCCATTTATGGACGCTATTATGGACGCTATTGGACGCAATGGAAAAGTAGCGTCCAACGACGAAGCCTTAGAAACACAGGGTTTGGACGCTATGGACGCATTGGACGCTACTAATTCATCTTTACAAAAAGGTGCTGCAGACGGATTTATAACCGAGGAAGATTTAACGCCATCTGAGCGGCGCATTATAAAAGAACATGAGCGGTGACGTGAGCAAGGAGGCAATATCTGAAGTGTTTGACATGTCAACATGGGAGCAAGTTATCTGGCGTGAAGAAATGGACCGCAGGACGCTGACATAATGGAAAGCCCTGTCGCGCAAGGGTTCACGAGCTTTTAGGGTGCTAGTTTGGACACGATGGACACGGTGCCCCGATAAGTATAAATGTGCGCCCTCATGGGGCAATTAACGGACGACCGTGACGACCGTGTCCGAATTGGCAGGAAAAGTTAATTATCATGGCGGTACGCAGGGTGAAAACATGAATCGGAACCGGCCGGCGGCTAATCAGAATAAGTAGGGATTTCAGCGTCCCCAGCGTCCCGTTGCGTCCCGAATAACCGGGTAACCCCTGATACGTAAGGGTTTCAGGGGAGGGACGATAAACAAGCTGCTGCGTCCCGTAGCGTCCCGGTTGCGTCCCGTAGCGTCCCGGTTGCGTCCCGGCGAAAGGCCTTGATATATAAGGGTTTGGGACGATAGGGGCGATAGGGTTGGGACGATAGGGACGATGCGGACGATAAAAAACAATCGTATTCTAAAAGGGGCGAGGACATGAAATATCTGGAAA
>CAZHHH010000141.1:0-6284 GCA_964532085.1 uncultured Marinilabiliaceae bacterium | reverse complement strand
CTGAGAAAATATATCAATCTCAATTAATATGTAGCTAACTACTGAACTCGATTATAATTATTTTATTTATATTTATAACTTGATTATCATATTTGTATTCAATGAAAATTGGTAGTCTTAACTTAATTTTATCTTGCATATGTTTCGTATTCTCAGACATCTAATAAACAATATTATACGAAAGTTATTTTTTAAGTATAGATTTATGTCATATAAAACTATTCTATTACTTATATTTTTATATTCGTTCAACCATATTACAGTAGCAAATGTAGATTTTTATAGTATTAATTCCCTCTATAATGTCTCAATGCGCCAAACTGCATCTGTGTGTAAGGATGATGACGGTTTTATATGGACAGCTTCAAAAACTGGCGTAATGCGAATTAGTGACAGAAATGTAAAATTATACCACTTACCTTATAATAGTGCAAACGTTTTATTTGTTAAATTAACTTTTTGTCATAATAAACTGTTAGCATTTTCCAATAATGGCCAGCTATTCGAATATAATAAAGTATATGATAAATTCAACTTAGTCACTGATTTAAGAGAGTTGTTAGCAAATCAATTTATTGTTGTAAATAAAATAATTGGTGTTGAAAATAATGAGTTTTTAATTGCTTCCACATCTGGGCTACATAGAATGAGTGGGGAGAAAATATCTCAAAATATAATCGATAATCAAACAGTAAATAATGTTGTCAAATATGAAAATGATAAATTCATCTACTCTCTTGAAGAGAAGGTGTTTATTATGAATAAATATGCCGATGAGCATGAGGAAATACTCGATTTTGAGAATGTCAATGTAAGAATTCCATGTCTTTATTATGATGATGAAAATAACTCTTTGTGGCTTGGAACAATGTCTGAAGGCTTATTTATCTACAACTTTAATGATAGTACTATAAATGATTTTAAAGAGTTTAATATTCCAAAACAACCAGTGTTGGCAATTACTAAAAATATAAATAACACCTTCTTAGTTGGTATTGATGGACAAGGAATTTGGGAGATTTCAAGTGATGGCAAAACTGTCATCAATAAATATAAACATGATGAAAACAACCCTTATTCAATTAATAGTGATGGCGTTTATGATATTTTTTCTGATGAAAATAAAGTTTGGATTGCAACTTATGGTGATGGCGTTTCCTTTTATGAACAAAGTCTTTCATTGGTAAATAATATTACTCATCAGATAAATACAAAAAATTCATTAGTAAATAACAATGTAAACAGTGTAATAGAAGATAAGTATGGAAATTTGTGGTTTGCCACAGATAACGGAGTTAGTTGTTGGGATAGAGCATCGAATAAATGGACAAATTTTTATAATAATATAGAAAAACAAGCTCTTGTATTTTTAGCACTAGCAGAGGATGATGAAGGTAATGTCTGGGCAGGTTCCTATTCTTCAGGAGTTTATGTTATTGATATTAAAACTAAACGGGAGATTGCACACTACTCCTATGAAAAAGATAAAGAGAATTTTACCTGCAAGTTTATTTTAGATATATTCAAAGATAGTGAGGGAGATTTGTGGATTGGTGGTTCTACTTCTGGCGATATGCTCTGTTATTTAGCAAAAGAGAAGAGGTTTAAAAAATATGATTATCAGCCAGTAATTTCATTTTATGAGTTAGAACCAGGAAAAATGTTGCTTGCATGTACGCACGGAATGGTTTTGTTAGATAAAGAGACCGGCGATAATGAGATCTTCCTCTTAGGGCATATTGTTCAAGATATACATGTTGATGAGCGAGAATTGTGGGTAGCTACAAGCGGAGATGGGTTGGTAAGGTATGACTTAATAGGCTCTGATATAAAATATCTAATGAAGAAAGATGGATTGCTCTCTGATTTTGTTAATAGCATCATTAAAATAAATAATAATTTATGGGTTGGAACTGAGGCTGGACTGTCGCAACTATATGATGGAAGAGATTCTATAACTATTTATAATAGTCAACTATCACAGTTTAATCAATCATTTAATATTAATTCAAAATTTGTTTTAAAAGATAAATCTCTAATTTTTGGAACAAATAGTGGTGCTATATTATTTAATCCTAGAACTCTTGAAAAGGAAACTACTAAAGGAGAAATTTTTATTCAAGATATCAATATTTCTGGTTTGTCAATTAGGGATAGAAAAGAGATACTAAATGAAATCGAAGTTAATAAGCAGAGCAAAATTATTTTAAATCATAATCTGAATACAATCTCTTTTGATTTATTACCTATTAATGGAAATAATATTGATAGAGCTAAATTTTCATGGTGGCTAGAAGGTGTAGAGAGTGATTGGAGTCTGCCCGTTGAACTAACCTCTATTAATTATGCAAATATCCCAATTGGCAACTTTAAATTGCATATTAAAATGTATGACGGAGCTCTCTCATCTGTTGTTGATCAAAGAATCATTGAAATAGAGGTGGAGCCGCCATTCTGGAAAACTGTCTGGTTTAATACAATAGGTGTTTTGATATTTACGGGCCTACTGTTTTTGCTTATACGAATATATATCAATCAGATAAAACAACGACATGCAAAGGAGAAAATAGATTTTTTTACAAATATATCCCATGATTTAAGAACCTCTTTGACGCTAATATCAGCGCCTATTGAGGAATTATCACGAATACCAGAACTACCAAATAAAGCTGAATACTTTATAAAATTAGCCATTGAACAGTCTAAAAGATTAGTATATGTTACTACTCAATTGCTTGACTTTCAGAAGGTAGATGTGGGTAAAGGAGAATTGTTTCTATCAATGGTAGATGTAGTTTCATTGGTGACACTTAGAAAATCAATGTTTGAAGCTGCAGCAGAAAAAAAGAAATTGAAAATAAATTTAAAAAGCAATGTAGATGAGTACTTTACAGCTATTGATGAAATGAAAATTGAAAAAACCATTGATAACTTATTATCTAATGCTGTTAAATATTCATATCAAGGCGGAGTTATAGATGTTGAATTGCTTTGTGAAAGTGATAGCTGGTCTGTAAAAATTATTGATTATGGTTTAGGCATTTCTGACAAAGTACAGAAAAAACTTTTTAAAGAGTTTTATCGAGGTGAGAATGCAGTAAATTCAAAATTAGTTGGCTCTGGAATAGGACTCTTGATTGTAAGAAATTATGTTGAAATGCATGGTGGAAAGGTTGTGATGAAGAGTGAAGAGGGAAAAGGGACCACTTTTAACCTAAAAATACCATATAAAGATGTAGAAACTGTTAATCGTCAAAGCAAGCAAGTTAATTATTTAGATATAAAAAGAGAGATAGAATTTGACGATATTATATTTGATGATATAACACCTAAAGAAGATTTTAGAGTTTTAATAGTTGAAGATAATAAAGATTTGCAAAATTTCTTAAAGCATTCTTTGCAAAAATACTATAATGTTGAAACAGCAGAAAATGGAGAAGTTGCTTGGAAAATGATAAAAGAAAATGAGCCAGATTTAATAATATCAGATATAATGATGCCCAAAATAGATGGCCTTGAATTATGTCGATTGGTTAAATATACTTCTGAAACTGCACATATTCCAGTAATTTTATTGACAGCTCTTTCGGATGAGGCACAAGAGTTAGAAGGGTTAGGAGTAGGAGCAGAAGATTATGTTACTAAACCATTTAATATTCCAATATTACTGTTAAGAATAAGAAAAATACTCAAAGGAAGAGATTCTGTGATTGAAGAGTCAATGTATTTATTTGAAAATAATGTAGAAGCATCTAAGCAAATTCTTAAAAATGAATTAAATGATGAGTTCTTAAGAAAAGCAATAACAACTGTAAAAAGAAATATCTCCGATAAGAACTTCACACGAGAAGATTTTGCAAATCAGATGGAGATAAGTACATCATTACTGTATAAAAAATTAAAAGCATTGACCAATCAACCTCCTACAGATTTTGTAAGGTTAATTAGATTGAATTTTTCTGTTGAACTTTTAAAGACTAAAAACTTTAGTGTTTCAGAAATCAGTGAAAGATGTGGTTTCTCATCTCCATCATATTATTCAAGATTATTTAAAACTCAGTTTGGAATAACACCACGCGAATACTTAGAGTAGTTTATCTCTCTTTTTTAACGACGTAAATAACTTTTTAAACAATATAAATATGCAAAAACATCTATTAAAAATAACATTTTTATTTGCTATGGCACTTTTGTGTTATAGTTGCACACAGCCAGAGGTTGAGAAAGCTAAAAATCCAATAATTTGGGCAGATGTGCCAGATATTGCTATCATTCGTGTGGATGATACATATTATATGAGTAGCACAACTATGCATATGAGTCCAGGATTGCCAATTATGAAATCGAAAGATTTAGCAAATTGGGAAATGCTAAATTATGCCTACGACACACTTTGTGATAATGACGATATGAATCTTGAGAATGGAGGAAGTACTTATGGGCGAGGTTCATGGGCAAGTAGTTTTAGATATCATAATGGAACTTATTATGTCTCAACTTTTGCTGCAACATCAGGAAAAACTCATGTTTATTCCACAACAGATATAGAAAAAGGCAACTGGAAAGAGCAAACTTTTGAACCAGTGTTGCATGACCATACTCTCTTTTTTGATGATGATGGCAAGGTATATATGATTTATGGTGGAGGTGAGATTCATATAGTTGAGTTAAATGAAGATTTCTCAGGCCTAAAAGATGGTGGTGTAAATAAGGTTATTATTGAGAATGCAAGTGCGGTTGCAGGTGGAAAAGTTGGCTTAAATGCAGAAGGTTCACAAATGATAAAAAAAGATGGATATTACTATCTTTTCCAAATCACTTGGCCTCAAAATGACATGCGCACAGAAATTGTGCATAGAGCTAAGAGTATTACTGGTCCGTATGAAGGCAAGGTATTTATCAAAGATAGAGGTATTGCACAAGGAAGCGTAATTGAAACACCAAAAGGGGAGTGGTATGCTTATATGTTTAGAGATTTTGGTGCAGTAGGTCGAATACCGCATCTTTTACCAATGGAGTGGGAGAACGATTGGCCAGTTATTTCAGGCGATGGCACAGCCCCCGAATATTTAGATATACCAGCTGTTGAAGATAATCTTTCAAATATTGTAGCTTCCGATGAGTTTGAGAGAAGTGACAATGATCCAAAACTTCCATTAGCTTGGCAATGGAATCACAATCCAAATAATGATTTCTGGTCAGTTGACGAGCGTAAAGGGTATTTAAGATTAACAACAAGTCACATTACAGAAAGTGTATTAAGTGCAAAAAATACTCTTACACAAAGAACTTTTGGCCCAGAAAGTTCTGCTTATATATCAGTTGATGTTACTAATATGAAAGATGGCGACTATGCTGGAATTATTGCTTTGCAAAAGTTTTACGGTTTTGTAGGTGTTAAAGCTGATGGTGATAAAAAATATATCATTATGGAAACCAATCAAAATGATGAGGTTGTCAAAGAGGTGGAGTCTATAGAAATAACACAGGACAACATCTATTTGAGAATAGATTGTGATTTTAATATCGTAAATGAAAACTCACGTAACGATAAAGCATATTTCTATTATAGTTTGGATGGCAAAGAGTGGATAAAAATAGGTGAAACACTACAAATGAGATACACCCTACCACATTTTATGGGTTACAGATTTGGGCTCTTCAACTATGCCACAAAGGAGACAGGCGGATTTGCCGACTTTGACTTTTATAGAGTTGAGAAGGAGATAGGTTGGTGATGGTATAGTCCTTGATAGATAAAAATATGCTAATATTAATGTTTTAAGATTACTGAAGTTGGTGTAATATGGAAGTCATTATAGAGGTGAAATTTTCATTATTATATATCATATTGTCAGTAAGATAATACATTACATTTTAACTATCTTGAACAACACATAGCAAAAGCCCATAAGCAAATACATGCTTTAGGGCTTTTTCTCTATTTTGTTTTTAGTGATTTTTTACCCCCTTTTTATACTTCAATGTATTTTCAACTTGAATGGCGATTGTCTTTAAACAGCTAGCTATATCGCCTATCAATCCAATATTTCTATCTACTTGTTTAAGAAAAAGTAGCATTCCATCAATGGATATTTGTTCTGTTCAAAACAGAACTTCTACTTTTATATCATTAAAGTCTTAAAGTATAAAAAGAGAATTCTGTCTTTAATTTTCAAACATTATCCAAAGTTACTTGTTTTTAAGTTATGTTTTAACATCATGTAAATATAGGTTTACATATTACCAATTATGTTGCAATACATTTATTACATCATTTTTTT
>CAZHHH010000140.1:0-6354 GCA_964532085.1 uncultured Marinilabiliaceae bacterium | reverse complement strand
TAAAAACAGAATCGAAGGATATTTGAATGGTGAACTAAAAACCATTATAGATATTGATAAAAAAATATATATTATTAATGGAGAAAAAATAGATATTAGCAATGAAGAGATTGTTCAAGACAGAAGTGGGGAAAATTATCGTTTTCTTTATAGGTATAAACAACGCTCTAGAGAGAAAATATCTGAACTGATATTTACTGTAGCCTCTGGAATTCTAGCTTCTTTAGTATCTAAAGGAATAAGTAATATTGCTCTAAGTTCTATAGTAGGATGGATAGGGACAAGCTTATTACCAAACTATTATAATGATATTACAATATATATAAATTCCAGAGGAACAAAGATGAAAAAAGTTATAAAAAGTTATAAAGATGCTAAATACAGACAGTACGTTAAAACTAGCGTATCCTATATTACAATAAAGAAGTGATCTTATGAAAACAAAAAAACTAAAATTATATAGTTATTCTCTTATAGGAATGCTTTTGCTAACGGCGGTTTTTTGTCTAATTTACCAAGCGTTACTAAAAACTCCTTATGAGGATTTATTCTTTAGGATATCTCAGGTGGGAATATTAGCGGTTTTTGCAGTAATACAATTTATCGAAGATGATTCAAAAAGAATATTTGTTATAAAAAGTGTAATTGCAATATTATGGATTAGTTTACTTTTTAGCATTATAAGAAGTGATTCTTCGTTGACATTCTGGTGTCATTGGATTGTTACATTTGTAAACTCCATTCTGATGATTCCTATGATTGATATCATAAAAAGAAAGATTATCAAATGAAATAGTTTCCGCAAGGGAGTTGTTTTTTACGTTTAAGAGAGAAAAAGCGACGTTTAATGCAACTTTTAAGGAAACTTAAAAATCCATGTTACAATGAATAAAAGATAGAGGAGGTGATTCCAAAAGGCTGGGGAAAAGGCAATGAGATTTAGGATAGAATAGTTTCAATTATTTTCTAAGAAAGAAGGACGGACTGATGAAAAAATCACGGATAGTAAAATACACGGTCGTTATTTCTCTAGTAGTGGCTGGATTTCTAGGAGTTTATAAAATTTCAACAGCTCAAAAAGAGCAAACGGAAGAGGAAAAAAATACAAGAGAAGCAGCAGAATTCTATACACAAATCGAAAAAGAATTGCAGAAAGAAGGAACGACTACAAACGAACAATTAGATAAAATAATCGATGAAGATTTAGATAACTTTCCAAAGGAAGAAGCTAAAAAGTTAAAACAGATTCTTGAGGAAGATAGAATAGAAGAGTGAGAGTCATAAAAGAATATATTTAGAGGGAAATTTAAATTCTATCCTGTGAGAGCTCATTTGGTACGGTAGAATAAAACCTATGTGTATATAAACAGAGTATATTATATAAATTTTGAGTAAGTATATGTATTTAATAGCTTCCGAAAGGGAGCTGTTTTTACGTCTAAGGGAAAAATGGCGACGTTTAAGCAAACATTCAAGGACATATAAAAATCCATGATACAATAAAAAACGGAGAAAGAAGGAAATAAAAAAGCAAAAGAATCGTTTTCATATTAAGCAAGTAAAAATATGAAAAAGGAAAGAGAAAGTCATTAAATGAAAAATAACAAAAAGGAGATTATGCATGAAAATAATAAGAAAAATAACAACCGTAGTTTTAGCATCAACTTTTACAATTACATCTATTGCAGCACTTATGCCATAGAGGGGAAAAAGACATCCACGTATAATAGTATAAAAGAAATTAAAATAGAATCGGAGTTACCTGAGAATGATAAATTTGAGGAAATACCAGAGATTTTGTCAGAAATTGAATCGAAGAATTATAGAGAAGAAGAGTTAACATTAGAAGGAAAAGAGGTATTGAATAAAAATATTGAAAGTGCAATTCAAGCAACACATGGGATTGAGAATACTGCAAAAAATATTGAAGCGGTAAAGATTTTGCTAAGAGATGATATATCTATCGATGGGGATGGAGAGTATCTAAACCTTTATTCTAATCCTTCAAGAACTTCTAATAAAAAACCAACTATTAGAATCAAAGTTAAGACAGCAGCCGCGGTATTTAATGCGATTATATTTTTAATTGCAGCTGGAGCGACAGGTGGAACAGGAGTAGCGGCTATGCGTGCAATGATAAAAAAATGGGGACAACAGCAGCAAGAAATTATATAAAAAGAAGAGCCGTTGCTAAAATTAAGAACAAGCTTATCGCATGGGGAATGTCTAAGTATGCAGGAGTGGTGCCATCGCTGTTAGGGAGTGCACTATATAATATTTTGGATCCAGGAACAGGACTAGCAAAAGCACTAGATAGACGAGACGGATGGGGTGTAAATGGATATATTGAAATCTAAATCTAAAGGAATACGGTTCATATTACTCATTATTTTTGTTCTTTTAAGTGGGATAAGCTTTTATACGAATACCAACAAATTTATAGTCGTAGCAGGGGCAATAGTTAATATACTTCTATATCTTTATATTTTAGAAGAACCAAAACGTTTTGGCTTTTTTAAGTCTTGGGTAAAAAAAGGTATTGTAGCAATTCTAACAATAGTTATTTTATTCATACTTTTTCAATTTTATGAACCTCCTTATTTTTCGACTAGGATCGATTATTTCTTGTTTTTATTGCTAGCTTTTATACCAGAGGAGTTTTATGCGGCGGTAATAAGTATAAAAAAATGATAAAGGGACGAATGGGATACAAAGCGAATTCATATAGAAAAAGATTATTATAGCCTAAGAGGTAAAAGCTAGGAGAAAGATTGAGACCACTAAATAGTCGGTTTTTCAATTAAAAGGATATTCAAAATCCCGTAATTGAAATGGTTTTGAAATCCAAGATTTGAAAAAGTGATAGATTTTCAGTGGACTTGGAAAATTTCACTTTATTAATTTGGAATAATCTTTTTAAATTATCTAAAAAATACAAACCAGCGAACGAGAGTGAAAGGTTTGTGTTTTTTGTTTTCAAAATAAAGGATAGAGGTTCTGATTATGAAATGATATAATAGATTATAATATATTTTTATATGAAGGAGATGAAGCGATGATGAGAGTGATGATTTTGGATGATGAAAAGAAAGAAAGGGAATACACGATTTCCATTTTAAAAGAGCAATTCCCGGATCTTTCTATCGATTCATCGGCTTCTATAAAGGAATTAGATCGCAAACGAGATGAACATTCTTATGATCTTTATCTCCTTGATATTGAGGTGGGAAAAGACAACGGCTTAGACTACGGGATCCGTATTCGGGATACGGATAGAAAAGCGGGGATTATCTTTATAACATCTCATGATGAGTTCGCCCTTCAAGGGTATGAAGCAAAACCGTTAGGATACTTGACAAAACCGGTACAGCAAGAACGGCTGATTCGATTAGTCCGAGAGGCAAAAGAAACATTCGAAAAGATTCCTGTTGTAAAAATTATAGATCATTATAAAACCCTTTACATAAAACGAAATGAGATTTACGCAGCAGAAAGAAAATACAAGAAGACGATTATTTATGTAGAAGAGGATACATATGAAGTAAACACCTCTATAAAAAAGCTGAAGGAGGAATGGGGACCTTTGTTTATTCAAATAAGCCGCTCTGTGCTGATCAACTCTATTTATGTTCGAGAAACCGATGCAAGAACGAAGACGATAGCATTAACGAATGGCATGCTATTTGATTTTAGTATACGAGGCTATCGTGATTTTAATAAAGCCTATGCTCTTAGCAAGGTGGATTAAGATGAAGGAGCTGATTTATTTTCTGGTATATGATTTTGTAGAGATGTTTTTCTGGTTTTTGTTTTTGATTTCTTTTTTTGAGATTAGAATTTCGAAAATTAATTTCGCAGCGGTGAGTTTAGGCCTATATCTGGTTCAGATACTGGCGAAAATATTTTTAGAGAACCATGCAATATTTGCGATTGCGATTCTTTCGATACTATCTGCAGCTGTCTTTATCTTTTTATGCAAAGGATCTGCGACAAAGAAACTGCTGTTCGCACTTTTTTATATAGCAGTACAAGACGTGTTTGCGGAGTTTTTTTACTTAATCCTCTATTTTTCGAAGGCAGATACAGATATCTATCATCAAAGCGTTGAATTGTTGTCCATCGTTATCGCAGCTTCACTTTATATTCTTATCTATAAAAAATGGCAGATCCGGGAAACACATCCCATCTCAAACATCGGAGCTTTTTTATTTTTGTTAATGGTGTTGACGTTTATGGGTTATATAAATAGCGTGGCATCAGATTTAGATAATTTGAAGCTTATGATAGGGATCGATCTTTTTTCTCTGGGAATGGTTCTATTTCTATATAGTTTTCTCTATCTTTATAGTAAAAACATGCATGAAAAAAGAATAAAAGATTCTTTAGAGCAGAAAATAAAAATCGAACGGGAACATTATCAGCTCTTAGAAGAATACAATGATAAAACAAGAATGATAAGACATGATATAAAACATTTGCTTACAGAACTTTATCATATGAAAGATTCAGACAGAGATCTTTTGTTAAAGAAAAAGTTAAAAGAGTTGGAAAAAGGAAAGAATAAATTATATACCCGCCATGCCCACATAAACTATCTTTTAAATGAAAAACTGGGACAAATAGAAATTCCAGAAGAAAAGGTAGAGATAATCTGCGATGTATCACTTACACTCCCGATGGAGCACGGTGACTTAGGGGTGTTGTTAGGAAATGTTTTTGATAATATGATAGAGGCCCTGATAAAAATCCATGTAGAAGAACGAGAGTGTAGAATACTAGTGTTTAAAGAAGACCATCTCTTAAAAATAAAAGTATCCAATCCTTTTGAAAGCATAGAAGAAAATTTTCAAACAAGCAAAAAAGATAAAGAAAATCACGGATTCGGATTAAAGAGTATTTCTGAAATAACGAAAAGATATAAAGGGGTACTAAATATAAAAACCGAGGGTTCTATTTTCAGCATAGATATTGTATTACCATTGTTTTTAGAGGAGCGGATTGTAAAATAGATGAAAAAGAGTAGACTGCTGACCGGAATCCCAGTCAAATTCCTGCTTGGCGAATCTTTAAAATGCAGGGGTATTCTTGAAAAGAGAGGAATCATATATTTTCAAAGCTTAGAAGATGCAGAAGAGATCTCTAAGGAAGGAAAAGGAACTTTTTTACTTTTAAAGAGGATGGCAGAGTGGTGAACACTCTGTTTTTTCCATTTATCCTAGAAAAAATGCCATTAAAGGCAACTTTTAAGAAAATAGATTTTCCATGGTATAGTAGGAATAAGAAAACGTTTTATATTCGTTTATAGATATAGTATATAAAAGTAAATGCTTAAGTTGAAGTAATTGTTCTTTCTAATGAAGAAATGTCTTACAATTCTCGAATACTGTATTTTGAAGTAAAGAAAGGAGCAGACCAATGGATACAAAATTAAATGGTACTATTGCAAGAGGGTAAATTAATAACAAAATAGAAAAAGGTTTTGTAAAAAAGAAAAGAAATAATGAAATGAAAAAAATAAGGTAGTTTCATTTTTTTGATAGCCATAATGATGCTAACTCATGTGAATTACGAAGCTGTTGCTGCGATGGGAAATAAATTAGGGGGATTACCCTCTTTATCTGAAGAAAAAAATATTAAACTTAATGAGTGGGTTATTTATAATGAAAAAGAAAAGCAGTTTAAGATAAAGATAGAAGCTAAAGATAAACTTAATAATATGGACTATAATCTCCTAGAAGATTATTTAAACAATACAAATTCAACTATAGAAAAATTGGATTTTTCTAAGGGGGACGTTTTCGTTATTTCTCCAGAAGAAGATATAGAAATGACAGAACGAGCTAAATATAATAGAGGCGTAACTAAAATTAATTTTTATTGGTGGGGAGCGAGAGTATACTTGTCCAAAACGACGATTAATAGAATTGGATATGGAACTACTATAGGAGGAATCTGGATACCAGAACCTCATGTTTCAAAAATTGTAGCAACAGTTGGAGTGGTAGCATCGGTTTGTCTCGGTGGAATTGTATTCGATTATAATTATATTGCAGCGGGAATTAATAAACTAATTCCAGGGACTAAATTGGTTTATAGAGCTGTTAGAAACATTAGGTGGCAGTAATTATGAAACGGAAGAGATTATTATTGAAATTGACTATGAGTATTTTGATTATTGTTTTAGCAATATTACATATGCAAAATGTGATTACGAATATGCTTTATCTTATAATCTTAATAGTAGTATTGATTTTATTCTGGATTGGAATGGAAAAACTAAAAGATTAAAGTAATGTTAAAAGAATTTTAGGAAACAAATTATAAGAAGGTGGATTAAATTTCAAAATTAAGTAC
>CAZHHH010000139.1:0-6355 GCA_964532085.1 uncultured Marinilabiliaceae bacterium | reverse complement strand
AAACAACCTGATCACGAAGGTGGATATATTTATGTGATGCCTGAAATTACCGAAGAGGAGGAAGATTTATCACTTAATGAATTTCCATTAAGCGGTTTTATTTCCATAGACTTTTCAGGAAATATGGCAGTAGTTAAAACACGTCCCGGATTTGCAAATGGCTTGGCATCAGTGATTGACAGCTATGACCCTGATGAAATATTGGGAACTATTGCAGGAGATGACACAATATTAATTATTATACGCGAAGGAGTTGAACGAATTGAATTATTAGAGAGTTTAGCACAAATATTACCTAAAATTAAAGATAGAAACAAATAATCATTTTGAGCATTATATATAGAAATGAATAACGAAATTACCATACAAATTGCATCAGAAGAGCATCTGAAATATGTGGATGTAATTCTTAAAACCATTGCTGATGCGGCAAAGGTAAGAGGTACAGGTATTGCCAAACGTGACCCACAATATGTCAGTTTGAAGATAAAAGAGGGGAAAGCAATTATTGCATTGGCAGGTGAGGAGTTTGCAGGATTCTGTTACATAGAATCTTGGGGGCACGACAAGTTCGTTGCAAACTCAGGATTGATTGTAGTAGAAAAATTTAGAGGAAGAGGATTGGCAAGAGACATAAAATATAAAGCTTTTGAACTTTCAAGAAAAAAATTTCCAAATGCCAAATTATTTGGATTAACAACTGGCTTAGCAGTAATGAAAATCAACTCTGAATTGGGCTATAAACCTGTTACTTTTTCAGAACTAACAGATGATAAAGAGTTTTGGAAAGGGTGTCAAAGTTGTGTGAACTATGATATTCTTCTTAGAACAAACTTTAAGCACTGTTTGTGTACAGGTATGCTATATGACCCTGAGAAAGAAGAGGATAACAAGAGTAAGTTTGCATTAAAAGCTGAAATTCAAAGTAAAATGTCTGAAAACAGTAAAACTGAGACTAAAAAAACAGGGGTTAAGAAAAATGACAAGTGGAAGAAATTCAAAAATCTACTGCATTTAAAGAATGAAAAAGAGAAAAAGAATTAATTACGATTTTATATAATAAAAGAAAATATAAACAGATGAAAGAGAGAGTTGTAATAGCGTATAGCGGAGGATTAGACACCTCATATTGCGTTAAATTTTTAGCAAAAGAGAAAAATCTTGAAGTTTATTCAGCAATTGCCAATACAGGCGGTTTTACTGAGGAGGAACTTAAAGACATTGAAAGTAAAGCTTATGAATTAGGTGTTTCAAAACACGTAACACTTGATGTTACAGACACTTATTACGACAAATGCATTCGCTATATGGTTTATGGCAATATGCTTAAAAACAACACATATCCACTATCTGTATCATCAGAGAGAATTTTTCAAGCTCTTGCAATAGTAAAGTATGCACGTGAAGTTGGTGCAAAATATATAGCTCACGGTAGTACAGGTGCAGGAAATGACCAAATTCGATTTGACTTAACTTTCCAAGTTTTAGCACCAGATATGGAGATTTTGACACCAATTCGTGACTCTGTTTTAAGTCGTGAAGATGAGATAAATTATCTTAAAAAAGAGGGAGTTGTTCGTGACTGGTCAAAAATGGCATACTCAATTAACAAAGGACTTTGGGGAACAAGTATTGGTGGAAAAGAGACTTTAACATCACATCTCGGCTTGCCAAACGAGGCTTATCCAAGTCAGCCACAGAACAAAGAGGGTGAAAAATTAGAATTGGAGTTTGAAAAAGGTGAACTTATTGCTGTTAATGGTAAAAAATATGACTCAAAAGTTGATGCTATCCGTGAAGTAGAAAAAATTGGTAGCTCTTATGCAATTGGTCGTGATGTTCACGTTGGCGATACAATTATCGGCATTAAAGGAAGAGTTGGTTTTGAAGCTGCAGCACCAATTTTAATTATGAAAGCTCATCACTTACTTGAAAAACACACTCTTACAAAGTGGCAATTGCATTGGAAAGAGCAATTGAGTAATTGGTACGGAATGTTACTTCACGAGTCGATGTATCTTGAGCCTGTTATGCGAGATATAGAAGTATTTCTTGAAAATAGTCAGCAAAATGTTTCAGGAAAAGTATTTATACAACTACAACCATACCATTTCCAACTAATTGGAATTGAATCCAATCACGACTTAATGAAGAGTGATTTTGGAGATTATGGTGAAGAGAATAAAGCTTGGAGTGGCGAAGATGTTAAAGGATTTACAACAATCACTTCAAACTATCTGAAAATTTTCAACAATGTTAATAAAGGACAGTTGGAATTTTAACGTGAGTTCGAAGTAAGCGTATCTTTTTAAAGCTGTAAATAAAGCCCTGTTAAAGCAGTTGACAAGTAATGAAAACTACGTTTTGTTTAACGTTATGGGGTAGCACCCCTTTACCGTGTCTAGCTGAAAGCAAGAGGGGGACGGGGGTAAAAAGAATATATCGAACTTACGCAATTTTAAAATATTGAAAGGAGATAAAATGATAAAAATAGGAATAATAGGTGGCGCAGGATATACAGCCGGTGAGCTTTTAAGAATATTAGCCGGGCATCCAAAAGCTGATATTGTTTGGGTTCACAGCAATAGCCACGCCAATGAGCCTATTTATAAAGCACACAAAGATTTAAGAGGCGATTTAGATTTAACATTCACCAACATAATTGATTACTCTAACATAGATATTGTTTATCTATGTATGGGTCACGGTGCATCGGTAAAATTTTTAACAGAAAATCCTGTTCCCGACAATGTTAAAATCATAGATTTAAGTACAGATTTTAGACATAAGGAGACAGCGGACGGCTTTGTTTATGGTCTGCCTGAACTTAACAGAGATGAAATTAAAAAAGCAACAAAAATTGCAAATCCAGGTTGTTTTGCAACAACAGTTCAACTTGCAATTTTGCCATTGGCTAAAAAAGGTGTGTTAAATGAGGTTCACGTTCACGCTATAACTGGTTCAACCGGTGCTGGACAAGCACCTGCACCAACAACACATTTTAGCTGGAGGGACAATAATATTTCAATATATAATGCTTTTACACATAGACATTTAAAAGAGATTGGCGAATCTGTCAATCAGCTTATGCCTTCTTTTGATGCACCAATAAATTTTATTCCTATGCGTGGAGATTTTGCACGTGGAATTTTAGCATCTGTTTATGTTGATTGCGATTTATCTTTGGAAGAGGCTGAAAAAATTTATGATGATTTTTATAAAGATCATCCTTTTACATTCCGTTCTGACGAGCCAATTGATATGAAACAAGTTGTGAACACTAACAAATGTTTTTTACATTTGGCAAAATATGAAAACAAACTTCATATTATCAGCATCACCGACAACTTAACAAAAGGAGCTTCGGGACAAGCTGTTCAAAATATGAATTTAATTTTTGGAATTGATGAAAAAACAGGTCTTTACCTTAAACCATCTGCATTCTAAACACTAAACAGAATTAACGTATGAAACTATTTGATGTATATCCCTTAATGAGTGTAACACCAACCAAAGCGCAAAACTGCACTGTTTGGGATGATGAGGGAAATGAATATTTAGATTTATATGGAGGGCACGCCGTTATTTCAATCGGTCACAGCCATCCACACTATATAAAAAGAATTTCTGAGCAACTTAACCAAATTGGATTTTATTCAAACTCAGTTCAAAATCCAATGCAGGTAGAATTGGCAGAAAAATTAGGAAAAGCTTCCGGTTTAGATGATTATTCTCTTTTCCTTTGCAACTCTGGTGCAGAAGCCAATGAAAATGCCTTAAAACTTGCATCATTTCATAATGGAAAAAGCAAAGTTATAGCATTTAAAAAAGCTTTTCACGGACGTACGTCAATGGCTGTTGCCACTACTGACAATCCAAATATTCAAGCTGGTGTTAACAAAGGGCACGAAGTAGTTTTTCTACCATTAAATGATAAAGATGCTGTTGAAAAAGAGCTATCAAAAGGAGATGTTTGTGCTGTTATAATTGAAGGAATTCAAGGAATAGCGGGAATACACATTCCTGATGATGAGTTTTTACAATATCTTGAAAAAGCTTGCGCTCAACACAATGCAGTTTTAATTCTGGATGAAATTCAATCGGGTTACGGACGTTCCGGTAGTTTCTTTGCCTTTCAAGATGCAGGTATTTCACCTGATTTAGTAACTTTAGCAAAAGGTATGGGTAATGGCTTCCCAATCGGAGGTGTTTTAATTTCACCAAAATTTGAAGCAAAACACGGAATGTTAGGAACAACATTTGGCGGGAATTATTTAGCTTGTGCATCAGCTTTAGCTGTTTTAGAAGTTATGGAAGATGAAAATCTTGTCGAAAACAGCAAGATAATTGGTGATTATCTAATTTCTGAACTAAGTAAAATTAGTGGTATTAAAGAAATTCGTGGAAAAGGTTTAATGATAGGCATTGAGTTTGACGAACCTGTTGCACCAATCAGAAAAGCATTAGTTGATGATAAAAAGATTTTTACCGGAGTAGCTTCAACAAATATAATTAGACTGTTGCCACCTTTAACAATGACAAAGGAGATGGCTGATAGATTTATAGAAGCTTTAAAGGATATTATTGAAAATAAAAAATAGATAACTATGTCACAAACACCTAACAAAATAACTATCATCGGTGGCGGGAACTTAGGTTCTGCCATTGCTTTGGGTTTAGTAAAAAGTGGTTATTTAGAACCAAGTAAAATTTCCATAACTCGCCATCCATCAGAAAAAATTGATGATTTGGAAGAGATGGGATTTGCTGCAACAACAAATAATGTATCTGCAGTAAAAAATGCAGATATTGTACTTTTAGCTGTAAAACCGTGGCAGGTAGTCGAAGTTTTAGAGGAGATAAACTCGTCATTTTCAGAAAATGCAATAGTTATTTCGTTGGCGGCAGGTGTTTCTATTTCACAATTATCAAAGATAACAGGTGAACGCTCAATTTTTAGAGTAATTCCCAATACTGCCATTTCTGTTAGAGAGTCAATGACCTGTATATCACACGAAAACAGCAGTGACGAACAAGTTGAATTGGTTGAAAATCTTTTCAAAAAAGTTGGTAAGGTGATGGTTATTCCCGAAGAGATGATGGAAGCTGTAACAGTTTTAGCATCATCGGGAACTGCATTTGCATTGCGTTATCTACACGCATCAGCACAAGCAGGAACAGAAATGGGAATTAGACCAAGCGATGCAATCGAACTTGCGGCACAAACAATAAAAGGCGCAGCAGCTTTGATATTATCATCAAAAAATCATCCTGAAATTGAAATTGACAAAGTTACAACACCCGGCGGAGTTACAATAAAAGGGCTAAATGCAATGGAAGAGCGTGGATTTAGCGCATCTGTTATTGGTGGGATGATTGAGGCTCTTAAAGTTATGAAAAAATAAAAAATATATTATTACTATATATCAGTGTATAATTCAGTTACCATAAAAATAGGTTCAAACGTTTTAACTCGTTCAGATTCTCAATTAAATATAGAACGAATTGAACATATAACCGAGCAAGTTGCAGAACTTCACAAAAAAGGTGTGAAAGTGATTTTGGTCTCTTCAGGTGCTGTTGCATCTGGCAGAAGCGTAGTTTCATTGCCTACAAAAATAGACTCTGTAAGCTCAAGGCAAGTTTTATCAGCCGTTGGACAAGTGAAACTTCTCACAACTTATGAGAAACTTTTTGAAAATCACGGAATAACTTGTGCGCAAGTTTTAGTTACAAAGCAGGATTTTAGTACAAGAGAGCACTATCTGAATATGAAAAATTGCTTTTCAGCTCTTCTTGACAATAATATAATTCCAATTGTGAACGAAAATGATGCAGTTTCAATTACTGCACTGATGTTTACTGATAATGACGAACTTGCAGGTTTGGTTTCATCAATGATGAATACAGAAGCCCTCTTTATTTTGAGCAATGTAAACGGCATTTATGACGGTGACCCAAAAAATCCTGATTCAAAATTAATTCGTGAGATTGACACCATAAATACTAATTTAGAAGATTATGTAACCACACAAAAAAGTAATTTTGGACGAGGTGGAATGTTAACCAAAGGACGTGTAGCCATAAACACAGCAGCTGCAGGGATAAATGTTCATATTGCCAATGGTGAAAGTAAAAATATCATTGCTGATTTAACTAAAAATCATCCTGAAGTGCCTCACACATTTTTTAAAGCCGATGAGCCAAAGCCCGCAGTAAAAAAGTGGATGGCTTATTCAGCTGGATTTGCATCAGCAGAAGTGCATATCAACGAAGGTGCTCAAAAAGCTCTCTGCTCTGAAAAAGCTAACAGTCTTTTATTAGCAGGTGTTACAAAACTTCCTGACAGTTTTCA
>CAZHHH010000138.1:0-6361 GCA_964532085.1 uncultured Marinilabiliaceae bacterium | reverse complement strand
AATTTGAAATTCATTTAGTATGTTACGTGATATAAACAGCTTAACAGAAGATGAAATAAAAGGGTTGATAGAATTTTTATCATCTTTTCGATCGCCAGAACGAGTAGAGCTATATAATAAAGTAATAGAAAAAAGAACTAACTATTTTACTACTGTTTTAGAAAATATAGATAAAGCTCATAATGCAAGTGCGGTGATAAGAACTTGTGAATGTTTTGGTATTCAAAATGTTCATTTTATTGATGATCATTCTACCTATGATGTTAGTAAAGGGGTAGTTATGGGGGCTTCAAAATGGGTTACATTGAATAAATATGACCAACTTGAACAAAATAGCAAAGAAGCTTTGCTTACTATAAAAAATCAGGGGTATAGACTTGTAGCAACTGTTCCTAATGAAAAAGCAAGTGATTTAAATAGCTTTGATATTACAAAAGGACCTGCTGCCTTTATTTTCGGTACGGAATTAACGGGCGTGTCTGATACTGTTATTGAAATGGCAGATGAGTTCGTCTATATCCCAATGGTAGGTTTTACTGAAAGCTTAAATCTCTCTGTCTCTGCGGCAGTTATACTCCAGAAAGTGACAAACCAAATGTATAATTCACCTGATATAGATTGGCAATTAACGCAAACAGAAAAAAGGAAATTAATGCTTGAGTGGCTTCGAAAAAGTACTCCAAGGATAGAATCTATAGAAAAAAGATATTTTGATGCCCCAATCCATTAGATTTTAAACACAATTTTAACTATATTTGTTTTTATATTGAAGTAAACTCTAACCTGACATTTTCCTTGTTTTATTTGAATATAAAAGAATAATATGAATTGTGTTATAATTGATGATGATAAATTATCTGTAAAGATTATGCAAGGTTTTGTTGATAAGACAGAAGGACTAAATCTTTTGGGCACATTTGATAACCCTGTTGAAGCACTGGGAATTTTAAATAGTCCTCTTAGTCAACCTGTTGATTTGATATTTTTAGATATTGAAATGCCTCAAATGACAGGTATAGAGTTTTTAGCTCAACTAAAAACTATGCCACAAGTCATAATTTATTCATCACAAGAAAAATATGCTCTCGAATCTTATGAATATGATGTTACAGATTATCTTTTAAAACCTGTAGAATTTGAAAGATTTGAGAAAGCTATTGGGCGAGTAAAAGAGAGGGAAGATAAAAATGAAGCACCAGTAAAAGAGAGTACAGAGATTTTTATTAAAAATAACGCTTCATTAGTAAGATTAAAGTATGACGACATTTTATGGGTCGAGGCTATGGAAAACTACGTTGTTCTTAATACTGTGAAAACTAAGTACACAATTCACTTTACTATGAAAGCCTTTTGTGACAGATTACCTCCTGAAAAATTTATGAGAGTTCATCGTTCTTTTATAGTTAATTTCACTAAAGTTAAATCTATAGAAGAAAATATGCTTCTAATCGCACAAGACAAAGTTTCTAAATCAATCCCAGTTGGGAAATCTTATAAAGAAGCACTTTTTAACAAATTAAATATCATTAGTAAATAAATATTATAAAAATTAAATTTAATGAAAAAGAGTATATTATTTTTTTTGGCAATCGTTTGCATTTTCAAGGTAAATGCTACTGTAGATTGGAATTATGCTGATTCTATTGTAAAAACTATTGTTGAGCCTGAGTTTCCTAATCGCACTTATAAAATAACAGACTATAAGGCAAAAAGTACACCTGATTTTGATAATGGGAAAATAATCAACAGATTAATTAATCAATGTAGTAAACGAGGAGGAGGAACTGTTATAATTCCAGCAGGTACATTTTATACTGGTCCAATTACTTTAAAAAGTAATGTAAATCTTCATTTAGAGGAGGGAGCTACATTAAAATTCTCTAATAATCCAAATGATTATGTTCCGTTTGTGGAAACAAGATGGGAAGGAATGGATGTTATAAATTATCGTCCTTTAATATATGCAAATGGTGCTGAAAATATTGCAGTTACAGGTAAAGGTGTATTAGATGGACAAGCTGATGATGCAACATGGTGGTGGATGAAAGGTCGTACTCGATTTGGTTGGGACGAAAGTATGCCAAGTCAATATGATAGAGGAAGGCCAAAGCTTTATGAGATGATGGCTAATGAAGTTCCTGTTAAAGATAGAAAATTAACTAAAGATGATCTTTTAAGACCTCAATTTGTTAGCCCAATTAATTCTAAGAATGTTTTAATTGAAGGAGTTACAATAATTGATGCTCCATTTTGGGTTATTCATCCAATTTTCTGTGAGAATGTAATTGTAAGAGATGTTACAATTCGAAGCCATGGACCAAATAATGATGGTTGTAATCCAGAGTCTTCAAAAAATGTACTTATAGAAGGTTGTACTTTCGATACTGGTGATGATTGTATAGCTATAAAATCTGGAAGAAATGAAGATGGTAGAAGAGAGATTATTCCAAGTGAAAATATTATAATTCGTAATTGTACTATGAAAGATGGTCATGGTGGCGTGGTACTTGGAAGTGAAATTTCAGGTGGAGCTCGCAATATTTTTGTAGAGAATTGTTATATGAACAGTCCACAGTTAGATAGAGTCATTCGCATTAAATCTAATACAGTACGTGGTGGGTATATGGAAAATCTTTTTGTTAGAAATGTTGAAGTAGGAGAGTGTAAGAGAGAGGTTTTCTTAATTGAATTTGACTATGAACCACAAGATGGTGAGGGTGATTTCTTACCTGTTGTTAAAAATGTTCATGTAGAAAACTTAAAAAGCAATAAAGGTCGATATGGTATCTTAATTAAAGGTGTTCCAAATCGTATCCAAATTTCAGATATTAAGTTTGTAAATTGTGAGTTTAATGATGTCCAAATCCCTATGGAAGTCAGAGGAGTTGAAAACTTTCAGTTTATAAATAGTAGTATGACTGTTGAGAAAGCTAAATAATTATTTAAAAACGGAAAAATATAACTAATGAAATCAAAAACTTTATTAACATTATTGAGCATATCATTATCGCTAATGACGTTTGCTCAGCCAAAAGAGGTATGGACACCAGATAATGGTGATGGCACTTATAAAAATCCAATTATTTATCAAGATTATTCTGATCCTGATATAACTCGTGTTGGAGATGATTTTTATATGACAGCCTCATCTTTTAATTGTGTTCCCGCCTTGCCAATTCTACATTCAAAAGATTTAGTGAATTGGGAAATTGTAAATTATGCAATAGATCGTTTCCCAGATAATGATTTTGATAAACCACAACATGGAAATGGTGTTTGGGCACCTGCGATAAGGCATCATGATGGAGTATTTTATATCTACTGGGGAGATCCAGATAGAGGTATTTATATGGTAAAAACTACTGATCCACGCGGAAAGTGGAGTACACCTATATTAGTAAAAAAAGCAAAAGGCAATATTGATCCTTGTCCAATTTGGGATGAAGATGGAAAAGTTTATTTAGTACATGCTTTTGCTCGTAGCCGTTCGGGAGTAAAGAATCTATTGCAAGTTCACGAGCTATCTGCAGAAGGTGATGCTGTTATAGATGATGGAACGATTGTATTTGACGGAAATCCTAAACATCCTACTATTGAGGGACCAAAGTTTATAAAGAGAAATGGATATTATTACATATTTGCACCAGGTGGTGGAGTATCAACTGGCTGGCAAGTTGTAATGCGTTCAAAAAATATTTGGGGTCCTTATGATGATAAAATTGTCTTAATGCAAGGAAGTACAGATATTAATGGTCCTCATCAAGGTGGATATGTTGAACTTGATAACGGTGAAGGTTGGTTTGCTCATTTTCAAGATGCAGGTGTTTATGGTAGAATTGTTCATTTACAACCTGTAGTTTGGAAAAAAGATTGGCCAATTATGGGCGTAAATGCTGGAAAGAAAGAGTATGGTGAACCTGCTATGGTACATAAAAAACCAAATGTAGGTAAAGTATATGATATAAAATCATTACCAACAAGCGATAGCTTTGATAATGGATATGGTATGCAGTGGCAATGGCACGCAAACTATTATGACCATTGGTATTCAACATCTGAAAGAGAAGGTCATTTACGACTATATAGTCAGTTTGTGCGTGAGTATATGCTAAACTTATGGGAAGTGCCAAATATTTTTGCTCAAAAATTTCCTGCGCCTGCATTTACTGCAACTGCAAAAATTGATTTTGAAAACCTTGGCTCAAATGAGCGCGCTGGACTTGTTGTTATGGGATATGATATTTTTTCATTAGAAGTTGAAAAACGCGGTAAGGATTTCTTAATTAGAAATATTAAAACCATTGAGGCCCGCAGAAGTGGAGCTGAAAAGGTAGTAAAGACAGCACGTGTTTCTAATTCTGTTATTTATCTACAAGTAAGAGTGTCAGAAGGTGGAGAAAGTGAGTTCTATTACAGTGTAGACGGAAATAGTTACACTAAATTAGGTGATGGCTTTAAATCACGAGAAGGTCACTGGATTGGTGCTAAGGTTGGAGTGTTTGCTAATGCAAAGAAAGAGCTTGGCGAGAAAGGATATATTGATGTAGATGAATTTATAGTCGAATAAATAGTTCTATATATAAAATATAAAAATAAAGTCGCTACTTTAATTGTAGCGACTTTTTTATTTATTTCAACCATTTGTCAAAAAATTGCAAAGTTTCATCTATCATCTCTTTATTATAAAAATGTTTTTCATCCCAAATTTTTGTTATTAATTTATCTTCAGCATTTTGATCAATCCATACCTCGTGCATAATATCATAAGCTTTTATCACACCAGCTACAGGAAATAACTTATCACTTGCTCCATTAAAAAACAGTGCCGGTTTGGGGCAAGCGATAGATGCAACGTGTGGATAATCCATATATCTACGTAAATTTGGAACCAACATAGCAAATGCAGAACCTCCCTTGTTCTGATTGTTGGTATGTGTCATTAATGAATCTGTTACATTCATCCAACATATTGATGCTGATGCAGCTATTTGGTCAGATGCAGCAGCTAATGTCCAAGCTCTATGCGATCCCATTGAAAATCCAACTGTTCCAATTTTTTCAGGATTAACCTTTGGGTGAGAAGCTAAAAATTCTACTGAACGAATATCATCCCAAGTGATTACACCAGAAAATGACATTCCAAGTTGCATAAGATTTGATGCCAAAGCTTGTTGACCATTATAGTCTACACCCTCTTTTCTACCTCGTTCGCCCCAAAATAATGCATCAATAACAAGCACTACATAGCCTTTAGAAGCAAAAAAATCAGCTAAATGTATACCATCATAACATTGTTCTGCCCATCTAATCGATGTATTTAAAATAGTATCTGTAACTCCAAAAGGCTTCACTACTTTCTCTTTCCCAATGGTAAAACGACCACCATGGTCATGTAGCATAACTATTGCAGGAAATTCTCCTTTTCCATCAGGGATTAATAGATATCCTGGAATTCGACTCCAGTCAGAAATATTAAGTTCAATTTTGTTAACTTCATAACCTTCACGCTTTTCGCTATCTTTTATTTTAAAATCATACCCTTTTGTCATAGGAGGGGCATTTTGAACAGACTCTAACAAAATATTTCTCGCTTCTGTTCTCCACTCGTTAAAGTCAGTAATATCTGAGTTTCCCCAAGCCATTGGATAAGTTAGTGCATTTCGTGCTTCTTTATAAAAAAGAGGCATATTATTAATAATCTCATAATCTTCCCAAAGACTTTTTTGCGAAAAAGCTAATGTGGTTGAATTAATAAATAAAATTAATAAAAAAACTTTTCTCATAATAAATGTATTTTGTTTGTATAATTCTAATTGTTACCTAAATAAAATTCAGATTCAGATATAATCGCAGAGTATTCTTTTACTCAGTTTTTATCTGACAATGGCGTATAATTATAAAGATAATAATAATTTAATAGCAAATTTTGGCAATCTCTTTTTTAATCACTTATATTTTTTAGATATTTGCCTTATGGAATGGAAAAGCTTTATTGATGGAATGATGGTTGGATTTTCAGCATCAGTTCCATTAGGACCTATAGGTGTATTATGTATTCAGAGAACTTTGCAGCGTGGCAGAATGGCAGGCTTTGTGTCTGGCTTGGGCGCTGCTATGTCAGATACAATATACGCAATTATTGCAGGTTTTAGCCTTTCATATATAATTTCTTTCATCGAAGAACAGGCAATTTGGATAAATATTTTTGGTGCGATAATATTAATTTTCTTAGGAATAACAATTTTTAGATCAAATCCAGCTGTACAGCTTCGTAAACAGAGAAGAAAAAATAAGAAAACTTCACTTTTTCAAGATTTTATATCCACTTTTTTTCTAACAATTTCCAATCCATTAGCTGTTT
>CAZHHH010000137.1:0-6387 GCA_964532085.1 uncultured Marinilabiliaceae bacterium | reverse complement strand
TGAGGAAGTGCATATTTGGTACAGTAAACAGTACCCCAAAAGTTAATATCCATCAACTGCTTCATCACTTTTAAATCTAAGTCTTTAAAAAGTGCTCGCATTGAAATACCAGCGTTGTTTATTAATATATCGATTTGCGAAAAGTGCTTAATAGTATTGTCAATTAGTAGTTTGCAATCTTCTTCGATGCTAACATCACATTGTGTAACAATAATTTCGGAGCCAGTTGCAGAGAGCTCTTGTTTCAGCTCTTCTAATTTATCAATAGACCTTGCAGCTAATGAAAGTTTTGCACCCTTTTGAGCAAACTCTTTTGCAGTGGCTAATCCTATTCCAGAAGATGCGCCTGTAATTATTACAACCTTGTTTTTCATATTGTTATATTTGCAAAAAAGAGGATTAACGGTATATCGATAATCCTCTTCAATTTTAGTCGGGATGAGAAGATTCGAACTTCCGACCCCACGCCCCCCAGACGTGTACTCTAACCGGACTGAGCTACATCCCGTAATTATTCTGCAAAAATAGTGATATAATTATATTCAACAAACATAAAGTCAATATTTATAATAATATCTAAATAAAAATCGTTTAAATATTTCTATGACTTAAAATTGTTTTATTTAGTTGCTATCTTTGTAGATTAATAAAACTTTTAAACTTAAGAATACGAGTTGAAAATTAAATTCGTAAATACTAAAACATTTTATGCAAAAAAATAGATATGCCAATGATGAAAATTTATTACTCTCTTCTTTAAAAAAAGGAGAGGAGAGCGCATATCGTTTTATATTTGATAATTATTATGAGAGATTGGTTTTTTTTGCCAATAAGATGTTAAATGATATAGATTCTTCACGTAATGTGGTTCAAGAAGTTATTGTTATGCTTTATGATAAAAAAGATGAATTAAAAATACATACAAGTTTAAACTCTTTTTTACATCAAGTAGTTAGAAATAGAGTGTTGAATCTATTGAAGCACGAGAAGATGAAAGATGGTCATCATACAGAAATTCTTCATCTTTCAGATATTTCAGAGACCAAAAATGATGCTGAGTATAATGAGTTGCAAAATGCAATAATTGATATAGTTTCAGAACTTCCTCCACGATGTAAAACTATTTTTGAGCTAAGTCGTGTTGATGGAAAAAGTAATCAAGAGATAGCTGAAGAGCTTGATATTTCAAAGCGAACAGTTGAAACACAGATTAGTAATGCATTAAAACAATTGCGTAATGGACTAAGAAAATTAGAGCTTTTGCCAATAATTATACTTTTTTTGTTTTTATGATACGTGTATTATGATTGTGGTTTGTCTTATATATAGAGACAATATTTAATAACAATATAAAATTCGTATAAAATGGAATTCTTATTACAATTAATAGCTGACTTTTTTGGTGGTGAAGTTCTTGAAGCCCCAGAATCAATTGCTAAGGAAAATTTAAATACTATAGAAGAAGAGATGTTAAAACATACAGAAGAAGAGGTAGTTACAGAAGAGCCTAATCTTTTTAATCTGATTATGTTTAGATAATTTTTTATTATTTATTTCTTTGTTGATATGGATAATTTTGATCATACAAGTAAAGATGATCAGCTGATAGTACGTTCGTTTGTAAGTGAGCTGAGTGAAGAGGAGTTGGGAGAGTTACAATTGAGATTGCGTGAGGACATTCAATTTAAAAAGAACTATGAAGAGATGAAAACTTTATGGTATTTTTCTGCTATGTCTAAAAAAGATAAAGAGCAAGATTGGAAAAATATCAAAAGTCAGTTTACTTCAACTAGTTCAATCTCCTTGTGGGGTTATGTTGTAAGAATAGCTGCAATATTCGTATTGTTCTTATCGGTTTCTACTGGGTTATGGTTATATTGGAATGTTCCAGGATATGGACGTTGGGAAGTGTTTAATACCAATGGTTCTAGTGACTCAATAGTTCTGCCTGACCAGAGTATAGTTTTTTTAAATAAAAACTCATCATTAAAATATCCTAAGTCTTTTAAAGATGATAAACGAGTTGTTTCTTTAACCGGTGAAGGATATTTCGAAGTTAAGCACAATGAGCTTGCTCCTTTCAATGTAAATGTAGCTGATTTGACAGTAAAGGTTCTTGGTACTGCCTTTAATTTATATGAAAATAAAAACAGTGGCAAGGTTGAATTAAGTGTTGTAGAGGGTTCTGTTTTGGTAATAAATAAGAATAAAAGGGAAGTTGTAAGTAAAGGGGAGAGTAGCTTAGCTGATAGATATACATTGCAAAAAGGAATTATATCAGATATGAATTTTCTCTCTTGGAAAACTGGTATTCTTGAATATAACAATGCGTCACTAACAGAAATTCTTAATTCTTTATTATATCGTTATGATGAAATTTCATCTTTTGAGAACTTATCTGAATGTGAAATCCTAGTTACTACTAAGTTTGATAGCGCATCAATCGATGAAATAATTGAAGAGCTAGAAATACATTTTCAAAAGAATTTTAGTTTAAATAATGGAAAATTAATTATAACTGATTAATTTCGTTGGGTCTAAAGTTTTAGAAATCCAATGAGAATTATTGCACAATATAAAATTTTCATAGGGGTTATTCTTTTTTTAAGATTAACCTCTTTTTCATTGTTTGCTAAAACTGAAAGTCAAACCCCCTACTTGACAATTGAAAACATCACGGGCTCAACAATTGAATTAATTAAGTACTTTGAGGCAGAGAGTGGATGGGTAATTAGTTATAGCTCACGTCTTTGCTTTAATGATAATATTGAGTTACCTGCTTCAACCAAACCTCTAGAAGAGTTTGTGGAAGTTATTTTTGGAGGATGTGATGTATCCATAATTATTCGTGAAAAGAAATTAATTGTAAAGCCTGATAATTCTCGAACCAATAAAATTACGCTTAGTGGTATAGTTGTAGATGCCTCATCTGCTGAGCGTTTACCATATTCTACAGTTTTTTCATTTGAAAATGAAATTGGTACTATATCAAATGGTTATGGTTTTTTTAGTATTGAACTTCCTAAAGGAGAAAATAGACTGTCTGTTGGTTTTGTTGGTTATTCACAGATATTTGAAAGTTTAGTTTTAGAAAAAGATACTTTTATTATAATTCCTCTTGATGCCAATCTATATTTAGATGAGGTAAATATATATAGCCGTAGGTATTTAAATAAATCAGTTTCTAAAAAACTCGGTGTAGAGGAGTTAGATGCGGATGATATTAAAAAAATGCCTACCGTATTTGGTGAAACAGACTTAGTTAAATCTATCCAAATGTTGCCTGGTGTGCAAGGCGGAAGTGAGGGATTTAGTGGGCTTTATGTTCGAGGTGGTGGCCCAGATCAAAATCTGATTCTAATGGATGATGTACCTATTTATAATATAGGTCATTTATTTGGCTTCTTTTCTATTTTTAATGGAGATGCTGTAAAGTATGTAAATATTTACAAAAGTGGTTTCCCAGCTCGTTTTCACGGTCGTTTATCCTCTGTTGTGGACATAAGAATGATTGATGGAAATAATGAGAAAATAAAAGGAACAGTAAATATTGGACTTTTAGCTTCAAGCGTTTCGATTAATGGCCCACTTATAAAGAATAAACTAGGTTTTTCTGCTTCGTTAAGGCGTACATATATGAATCCTATTTTATCATTATATAGAGCTGGTGGGGCTGCTACTACTTATTATTTCTATGATGCTAACTTAAAATTAAACTATAATATAAGTCAGCGAAGTAGGTTTTATACAAGTGTTTATGTAGGAAAAGATTTATATTCCACACTTTTTAATTCGCAAAAAGTTTTACTTGAGAAAGATGAAGGTGACGATTTAATGATTTCTGTACGGGATAAAACAGAAGCAAGTTGGGGCAATGTTGTTGGTGCAGCGCGATGGAACTATATTTGGAATGATAAATTATTTAGTAACCTAACCGCTACAACTTCTATTTATAATTTTGGTGTAGGTATTGAAAATGTGGATATTGTTAATTTTGAAGAGAGTATTTTTGAGCAAAGATATAAAAGTGGAGTAAAGGATTTTACTGCAAAAATAGATTTTGATTATTATCCTGTAAATTCTCATTATATTAAGTTTGGTGCTAGCTATATTAATCATTTCTTTAAGCCTGGCATAGATATTTTTACTAGAGATATTGATACTAAATTGCAAACAGACACCATTGTTGGGAGTGAGAGATTGTGGGGAAGTGAGGCTAGTATATATGTCGAAGATGAATATTCTTTATCTAACAAATTGCATATCAATGTTGGTGTTAGTAGCGTTCTTTTTTGGGGAGAAACAAAAAAATATAATTCTGTAGAACCACGATTTTCTGCAGTATATTCATTGTTAGATGATTTGGGCGTTAGAATTTCTTATACTCATATGTCTCAATATATTCATACTTTAAACTTGTCTAATATTGCTTTGCCTGCCGATTTGTGGTTGCCCGTAACTGATAAAATACCTCCAATGAAGTCGCGTCAAGCTTCAGTTGGTACTTTCTGGACATTTGGAAAAATTAATCGGTATAACTTTTCGGTTGATATGTATTATAAATCGCAGAAGAACTTACTCCACTACACAGAGAGTGCTGGATTTTTAGATTATTCAACTAGGTGGGATGAAAAGCTTGCAGTTGGAGATGGGGAAACTTCTGGGATTGAGTTTTATATGAAAAAAACTACAGGAAAATTGCAAGGGTGGATGTCATATACATTTTCTCAAGCATCTAACTGGTTTGATGGAATAAATGAGGGAAAACCTTTCCCTATGCGATATGATCGTCCTCACGATTTTCGAATTAATAGCCATTATTATTTCAATGAAAAGTTAATGCTCTCTAGTATGTGGCAATATGGTAGTGGTTTGCCTATTACATTACCAAGTGAAAAGTATTATGCTCCAGATTTGCATCATTTAAAAAGTGATATAGGATATTCTGAAGCGCTTCACGATTATAACTCATATAGGATGCTGCCTTTCCATCGCTTAGATTTGTCAATAATTTATTCACAAACAAAAAAGAAATATAACACTGTTTGGGATTTTGGTGTCATAAACGTTTATGGAAGAAAAAATCCATTTATGTTATATATTTCTAATAAAAGCACTCCTTATGGTGATAAAACACTTCCAGAGAGGACGATAGAGCAAATTTCTCTTTTGTCTTATCCTATTCCTTATATTAAATACTCTATCATTTTTTAATGATTTTGTCATTTTATCTTGCTATATTATAGTATTAATTATTATTGATATATGTTATAAGAGGGTTGTGCATATAGCTAAACTCTATGCGATATAATTTTTATCGTTAACTAATGGTTAATAAAAATTCTCTTTTTTCTGAAAATTATTTTACTTTTGTATTAGAAAGTTTAAACAGAATATTAATTAACTTAAAATCATATTACAATGGAAACACAAAAAGAATTTTATCAAATGCCAAGAATTAATGAGCCAGCACCAGCTTTTACAGCTGAAACAACTCAAGGTGTTATTAACTTCCCAGAAGATTACAAAGGAAAATGGGTAATTTTATTTAGTCACCCTGCGGATTTTACTCCGGTTTGTACATCTGAGTTTATGACATTTGCTACAATGGAGGAAGATTTTAAAGCATTGAATACTGAGCTTGTTGGATTGTCAGTTGATGGATTGTTTAGTCACATTGCTTGGTTACGTACAATTAAGGAGAAGATTGAGTATAAAGGGATGAAGGATGTTGAGGTGAAATTTCCTTTAATTGAAGATATAAGTATGAATGTTGCAAAACTTTATGGTATGATTATGCCAGGTGAGAGTTCAACACAAGCTGTTCGCGCGGTATTTATTATTGACCCAGAGGCTAAGATTCGTACAATCATTTATTACCCATTATCATTAGGTCGTAACTTTGATGAGTTGAAGCGTGCTGTAATTGCTTTACAAGCTGCTGATGCATTCAACGTTGCTATGCCTGCTGATTGGCGTCCTGGTGACGATGTTATTGTTCCAACGGCTGGTTCTTGCGGAACTGCACAAAATCGTATGGAAGGAAAAGAAGATAAAGATATGACTTGTCACGATTGGTTCTTCTGTACAAAACCGCTGTCTGAAGAGAAAGTCTATAAAGCAATTAAAAAATAACAATTTCAAATTGTCTATTAAAAGTAAATAAAGTTCAACATATAACCCCTAAATTAGCTACGCTGAACGTTGTTTTCCTCTTGCTTTCAGCTAGACACAGTAAAGGGGGGACTTTTAGATCTGCTGGTTCTTAGCCCCCTAAAGGGCATAGCCGTCAAGTTAATTTTTTAAATAATTAATAATGAGAGAGTTAAATACTTTTTTACCCCACCTTTTTTGAAGGTAGGGTTTGATTTTGTAACTTCACCCATA
>CAZHHH010000136.1:0-6389 GCA_964532085.1 uncultured Marinilabiliaceae bacterium | reverse complement strand
TTTATATAGTTTTAAATTGTCCATATTTATATAGTTTTGAAAAAATCATTAAAATAGATTATTATGATAAAGCATATAGTTTTATTTCAGTTTAAAAATGGCAAAAAGAACTCTACAGATTTAGAGTTAATTAAAAAGTCGCTAGAAGATCTAGTTAATTTTATACCAGAATTAAAAAGTATAGAAGTTGGTATAAACAGCAATCCTAAAGAGATGTTCGATTTAGCTTTAACCACTGAATTTGAAAGCTGGGAGGATTTAAACAGTTATGTTGTTCATCCAGAACATCAGAAAGTATCAACATTAATACGAGCAACACTTGACCAGCGTGCTTGTGTTGATTATGAGTTTTAATTATCAAATATATAACTGTATATTATTAGTTTTGCACTATTAATATACAGTTTTTGTTCCACTAAAATTAATTCTAAATTCCGATGGGGTCACACCCTGTTTTCTCTTAAAAGTTCTATTGAAATTTGAGATGTTATTAAAACCGCACTCATAACATATCTCCGATATGCTTTTATTAGTTTCGATTAGCAATCTTGTGGCATAACCCAACCTGATTTCATTAGTAAATTCTACAAAAGTCTTTCCTGTTCTCTGTTTTATCAATCTACCAAATGAGACAGTTGACATATTTAACATCTCTGCGGCTTCGTCGAGCATTATTTTTTTATCAAAGTTATTCTTTATAAAGTTATATATTTTTTCAATTTTCTCACTATTGTAAAAATTACTTTCACTTTGAAATGATATATTTGTTAAAAGTTGCTGTCCTTCTGACATTGAAAGTTCAAAAAGCAACATTTGAAAATCTATAAAAGATTCAAAGCCTTGTTTATGCGCCATAGCTAATAATTTAGGCTTCAACTTTTCAGCTGTTTCTCTGGAAAAAAGAATTCCTCGATTTGAATTTTGCAACAAATCACGTATTGGCTTAAGAATGTTTTTGTTTATCCACTGTCCTTCAAAAAGGTCTTTAGGGAATTGTATGGTTATTTCATGATATTGCTCATTTTTATCTTTTTTGTAATTTTCCCAACCATGATACAAGTTTGAACCAACCATAACCAACTCAATATCACCTATCTCTGCTATATGATCACCTACAACACGCTTTGCTCCTTTTGCATTATATATAAAATTAATCTCATATTCGGGATGAAAATGAATAGGGAAAGAGAAATACTTCCTCTTTCTGTCAAAAACTAAAAAACAATCATCCTCATTTAATGGCGTAATTTCCCTATGAATAGTTTCACCTGTGTTTTCCATATCTATCTATATCATTTTCAGACCAATACCAGACAATACTCTTAATTAATGAATCTTATATTTTTAATAATATCTTTTTATGATAAAATACTATTTTTAAATCTCAATACAAAATAGCATTTTTGTTAAAATAAACAAAAAAAGATTTACAATTAACTATATTATATTATGATGAAAAAAATTTTTAGCTTATTTGTTTTGGCCTTAATTTTACTTTCATGTACAAATGAAGAGCCTACAAATAAATTTGTAACTGTCAAAGATGGACAATTTTTGATTGATAATGAACCTTATTATTTTATCGGAACCAATTATTGGTATGGTTCAATTTTAGGTTCTGAAGGTGAAGGTGGTAATCGACAAAGATTAATTGACGAATTAGACCTAATGCAAGATATAGGCATAACCAATCTTCGTGTTTTAGTTGGTGCAGAAGGTGGAGATGATTTTCCTTGGCGTGTTTATCCTCCATTAATTTTAGAGCCTGGCGTATATAATGATACTATTTTAGATGGTTTGGACTTTTTTATGGCCGAACTTGCTAAAAGAGATATGTATGCAGTTCTATTTTTAAATAACAGCTGGGAGTGGTCTGGTGGTTATGGGCAGTATCTAAAATGGAACGATTATGGCGACGTACCTTATGCACAGCTCGATACAACGGAGTGGGTTGATTTTATGAACTATGTTGCGCAATTTCATAGTTGTGAACCTTGCATTCAAGACAACTATGACTTTATAAAGTTTGTAATTGAACGTACAAATAGATATACAGGTGTAAAATACACCGAAGATCCACATATTATGACTTGGGAAATTGCCAATGAGCCTCGTGCTTTTAGAGATGATAATAAAGAAGCTTTTGCAGAATGGATTGGACGTACTGCAGCATTTATCAAATCTTTAGCTCCAAATCAGCTTGTGGCAACAGGAACAGAGGGAGAATGGGGATGCGAAAATGATATGGACCTATTTATTGAAACTCATAGTTTCCCTGAAATTGATTATTTAACATTCCATATCTGGCCAAATAACTGGAGCTGGATAGATAAAGAAGATATTCCAGGCACTCTAGATGTGGCTATTGAAAAAACATCTAAATATTTTGATGACCATATCAAAGTTGCAATTGACCTCAATAAACCTGTAGTTTTTGAAGAGTTTGGCTTACCACGTGATGGTTTTTCTTATTCTCCAGAATCAACTACAGAATCTAGAGATAAATATTATCAATTTGCATTTGAGAAAGTATTAGAACACTCAAAAAATGGTGGAGTTCTAGCTGGTACAAACTTTTGGGCTTTTGGAGGATATGGAAAAGCCTCTGAAGATGATATTTTTTGGAGCAAAGGAGATGACTTAATGGGCGACCCACCTCAAGAAGAGCAAGGACTTAATGCAGTATTCGCTACAGATACGACTATTGATTTGATAAGAAGTTATAGCAAAAAAATGGGTATTATTAAATAACTGTTTTATAAAAAATTTAAAGAAGGGATAGAATAAATAAGTTCTTTCCCTTCTTTTTTCATCGACAAAAAGTAAAATTCTTCAATGCATTGAAGAATTTACCAGTAAAAATATTCAATAGATCGAATAATTTACCAAAAAACATAAATTAATCGAGATAACTTTAAATAATTTATTTACTATTATCTGATACAATAATACTAGATAAAACTTTCTAAATAATTATTCCTATTAACAACTGTAAAAGTAGCATCTGGATAATTTTTTGCAAAAGCTGCCGGAATTTTAGGAGTTTTATCACCCCACTTTAATTCAAAGGCAGATAAATTCCCATTAGGCGATAGCTCAACTAAATCAATCTCTTTTTTATCATAAGTTCTCCAAAAGAAATATTCATTGTGCAAATTATGATAATAGTTATTCTTAATTCTTTCACTAATCAAATAATTTTCCCACAAGATACCTTCATCATTTCGCATATTTAACGGCATAAGTTTATTTATCAATGCATTACGAATACCATTGTCATAAAAATACCATTTACTACTTTTGGTTACTTCCTTTCTTAAATTATTAGAATATGCACCTAATCTAAAAACGACATAAACTTGCGAAAGTATATTGAGATAATGTTCAACTGTATTTCTACTTAGCCCTACCTTCTTTGCTATCTCATCATAAGAAATTTCACTACCAACTTGAAATGCAACAAGTCGCAACAAATTAAACATTTTAGAAGAATTCTTGATGCCATCAATGGTCAAAATATCTTTTAGCATATAAGAATTTACTATTGACTTTAAATAATCTGTTTTTTCCGAAACTGTCTCCATTGAATTAAGCTCAGGAAAAGAGCCAAATATTAATCGAGATTCAAAATTATTTAATGTGTCGATAGGGCTTTCTACAGAGTTAAGCTCTTCTTGAGAGAGCGGAAATAAATAAAAAGAATATCCACAACCAACAAGAGGCTCACCTGTTCTATTTAATAAATCGAATGCAGAAGAACCAGTCGCAACAACAGATAAGCCTTTAATATTATCAACCAACAATTTTATTCTTTGGCCAATGTGAGGAATGCTTTGAGCTTCATCAATAACAAGTAATTGTAAATCACCAAAAAAGTCTTGAAACCTTTTTATTGAATTTTGCTCAAACAACTGATGAGTAGTAATATCTTCACCATTTAATAATTGATAATTACCTTTAAACTCTTTAAGAATATTATCAAGTAAAATAGTTTTTCCAACACGCCTTGCGCCAAATATTAAAGTGGCTTTTTGTGGTTTTATACTACTCTTTATTTGCTTTTCTATAATTCTTGTTATCATAATAAATATATTATTACACAAAAATAGTAAAATTATTCAACACATTGAAGAATTTACCGAAAATGCTAATTAATTGTTAAAAACGAGGCGTAAAAAAACAGGATAAACTATAATAGCTTTACCCTGTTTTTTATTTAAACTACTAATAACTTACTAATCTACTTTTGCATCCTTGTCATATTCAACAGTAATGGTTTCTATTGATCCATCTGGTCGATATTTCAATTCGGCATATCTAGCACTTCTTAAAGGAGTTTTACCTGATGGCTCTGAATCGTGGAAGAACAGATACCACTTACCTTTAAACTCAACTATAGAATGGTGCGTTGTCCATCCAAGTACTGGATTTAAGATAACACCTTGATAAGTAAATGGTCCATAAGGATTATCACCTATTGCATATACAATTTTGTGTGTATCACCAGTTGAATACGAGAAGTAATACTTTCCATTATAAACGTGCATCCATGAAGCCTCGAAGAATCTTCTGTCGGTATCACCTTGTAAAAGGGGATTTCCGTTTTCGTCAAGAATTACTAAATCTTTTGGTTCTTCGGCAAATTCAAGCATATCGTCGGTCATTTTCACAACTTTTGGACATAATGCCGGCTCATCGTCAGCTGGTAATGCACCAACTTCTAGAGCTTTATTATTTCTATATCTTTGAAGCTGTCCACCCCAAATACCGCCAAAATACATATAAAAAGTACCATCTTTTTCTTCAAAAAGACAAGGGTCCATTGAATAACTTCCCTTAATTGGGAATTCACGTGGTTTAAATGGTCCTTCTGGACGATCACTTATTGCAACACCAATTCTAAAAATATCTGTTTTGTCTTTTAACGGGAAATACATATAATATTTACCATTTCTAAATGCTACATCAGAATCCCAAAGCTGACGTCCACCCCAAGGGATATCATCTATATCTAAAACTTTACCATGATCTGTAACTTCTCCATCAATTTCGTCCATGGAAAAAACATGATAATCTCTCATAGCAAAATGTGACCCTAAATCATCTTCAGGTATTCCAGCGTCATAGTCATGTGAAGGATAAATAAATAATTTTCCTTCAAAAACGTGTGCTGATGGGTCAGCAATATAAATGTGATCAACTAAATGTTTTCTTACCATTTTTTATAAGTTTTATTTCTGTTTATTTAATCTAATACAACTTCACTTGCCATTTTAATAATCTCATCAACTACAGGTTTAGCTTGATATTCATCATCAAAAAGCAAAGGATAATCTCTACGTCCTTCTATAGGCCAGTCATTTCTCCAAGAATGATGATCTGCAACTCCCCAAAGGGTTACACGCTCAATTCTATCTCTGTTTTTTATAAACATTCTGAAGAAATCAGCATATCTATCATTAAACTCTACTGAGACTGAATCTGGCATTCCATTAGGATATGGATTATAGATTGAATCCAATTGATAACTTAATGATACTTCGGCTGTAATTCTTTCAGTTGGCCATGGCAAAACAGTTAAGTCAAGCTCTGTAATCATTACCTTACCAGCCAAGTCGGACAGTTTAATAATAGATGCTTCCATCTCCTCTACAGTTGGACTATCCATATTAATATGTCCTTGCATACCTACTCCATCAATTCTGATATCGTTATCGATTAAATCTTTAACGACATCATATATACCATCACATTTTTCAACACCAGATACACCATAATCATTATAATATAGCTCTACATCTGGATCTGCTTCATGTGCAAATTGAAATGCTAATTTAATAAAGTCAGGACCTATAATTTTATAAAATTTACTCTCTCTCAAGCTTCCATCATCAAGCACAGCTTCATTAACAACATCCCATCCTTTAATTTTACCTTTGTATCGGCTTACAATAGTAGTAATATGATTTCTCATTCTCTCGATTAGCACTTCACGGGTTACCTCATCACCCTCATCATCAACAAATAACCAATCAGGAGCTTGTGAGTGCCAAACTAATGTATGCCCAATAATTTCCATATTATTTTCTATACCAAACTGAACAAAAGCATCTGCATCATTAAAGAAAAACACACCTTCCTCTGGCTGCATATACATACTTTTCATACAATTTTCTGCAACTATAGAATTAAAGTGCTTTTTAACAATATTTATTGCTAATGAATCTTTTCCATCAATTTGATCAACATTTAAAGCTGCACCAAATGTGAATAACTCCTTTGTAGCATCTTTTAGTGTATCAGACTGATTTACAACCACATTATTACAACCTACAAAAACTAAAACAACTAATAAAAATAATAATTTTCTCATAGATATATATTATAAA
>CAZHHH010000135.1:0-6429 GCA_964532085.1 uncultured Marinilabiliaceae bacterium | reverse complement strand
AGCTCCTCAGGTAGGACTTGAACCTACGACCTACGGATTAACAGTCCGCCGCTCTAACCAACTGAGCTACTGAGGAATTTTGTTTTTAGTACTAATTGAAAAATAAAGAACGTTATTTTCGTTTTCCTAAAATGCTCTGCAAAAGTAAAATGTTTATATGTAAAATGCAACTGATTTTGAAAAAAAATATCATCTTTGTCAAAAGATTTCTATAAAAAAATGATATGAATAAGGTTTTAGGTATGGGTAATGCTTTGGTTGATATACTATTACCCTTGAAAGATGACTTGTTGCTAGAAGTACTAAATTTTCCTAAAGGAAGTATGCAATTAGTCGATGAAAAGAGCGCAGAATCGATTTTTTTGCAATCTAACATTAAAAAACATGAAAAAGCGGCAGGTGGTTCAGCAGCAAATACTATTCATGCTTTAGCAAAACTAGGAGTTTCTACAGGTTTTGTTGGTAAAGTTGGAAAAGATGAATGGGGTGATTTCTTTAAAGAAGAGATGCAAACTGAAAATATTACACCGCACCTTTTTAGTAGTGCTACATCCTCTGGTCGTGCCATCACTTTAATATCGCCAGATTCTGAGCGCACATTTGGTACATATTTAGGTGCAGCTGTAGAACTTTCTGCAGAAGATTTATCATCAGAAATATTTCAAAATTATGGAGTATTTCATATTGAAGGGTATTTAGTTCAAAATCACGCACTTCTTGAGCAAGCTCTAAAATTTGCCAAAGAGTCAAACTTAAAAGTCTCTTTAGATTTGGCCAGTTTTAATGTGGTAGAAGATAATTTTGATTTTCTACACCGAATGGTTGAAAAGTATGTTGACATTATCTTCGCCAATGAAGAAGAAGGAAAATCATTTACTAAACTTGATGATGAAAATAAGATTATCGAAGAGTTGGCTAAAAATGTTGAAGTAGCTGTATTGAAAATTGGTTCTCGAGGTTCGGTAATAAAGGCTGGAGATGAAAAAGTAACTGTAGATATCTACAAAGCATCACCGATTGATACAACTGGCGCAGGTGATTTGTATGCTGCAGGCTTTATTTATGGATATATAAATAATAAATCTCTTTATGAAAGTGGTAGAATTGGTTCGTTGCTTTCAGCAAAAGTTATTGAAGTAATTGGACCAAAGATGACTGACGAGATTTGGGAGTCAATCAAGAGAGAAATAAAAAATATCATATCAGATTAAAGAATTTTATTATAAAAGGTGCTATTTTATTAAAACATTGGTTATTAAAACATTATTTAACTTGTTTTCACATTTTAGACTGAATAAGTTCGCTTAAATTCTTGAAGTTTTAGCAATGTTTTTATATTTTTGTACCGCAAAAAATAAATTATAGCATTTAAAATATTTTTAAGCTAAAATTTAAAATAATCACTAAAAACAAAAATAGAATGTCAAAAATTAAAATTGGAATTAACGGATTTGGACGTATTGGTCGTTTAGTTTTCCGTGCAGCTCAAAATTTTGACAACGTTCAAGTTGTTGGAATTAACGACTTAGTTGATGTTGAGTATATGGCTTATATGCTTAAGTATGATTCAACTCACGGTCGTTTTGATGGTACTGTTGAAGTAAAAGATGGTAAATTAGTAGTAAACGGTAACGAAATTCGTGTTACTGCTGAAAGAAACCCAGCAGACTTAAAATGGTCAGACGTAAATGCTGAGTATGTAGTTGAGTCAACTGGTCTTTTCTTATCAAAAGACACTGCACAAGGACACATCGACGCTGGTGCTAAGAAAGTTGTTATGTCAGCTCCTTCAAAAGATGATACTCCAATGTTTGTATGCGGTGTAAATACTGAAAAATACACCAAAGACATGCAGTTTGTATCAAATGCTTCATGTACAACAAACTGTTTAGCTCCAATTGCTAAAGTACTTAATGATAAATTTGGTATCGCAGAAGGTTTAATGACTACTGTTCACGCTACTACTGCAACACAAAAAACTGTTGACGGTCCTTCAGTAAAAGACTGGAGAGGTGGTCGTGGTGCTGGTCAAAACATCATCCCTTCATCAACTGGTGCAGCTAAAGCTGTAGGTAAAGTTATTCCTGAGTTAGATGGTAAGTTAACTGGTATGGCTTTCCGTGTTCCTACTCCAAACGTATCTGTTGTTGACTTAACTTGTCGTTTAGAGAAAGGTGCATCTTATGAGGAAATCTGTAAAGCAATGAAAGATGCTTCAGAAGGTGAGTTAAAAGGTGTGTTAGGTTACACTGAGGATGCTGTTGTTTCAAATGACTTCATCGGTGAAACTCAAACTTCAGTATTTGATGCTGATGCTGGTATCTCATTAAATGACAACTTCGTTAAAGTTGTTGCATGGTATGATAACGAGATGGGTTACTCAACTAAAGTTGTAGAGCTTATCGAGCACATGTATAAAGTTGATAATGCATAATTTGCAATTCAATATAAATTAAAAAGGGAGCAATTAGCTCCCTTTTTTGTTGCTTAAAGTTTGATATCAGCTGTTTAACTTCTTATAAATCCTAAACAAATACTCCATCCTTTTCGATTCACTTGTAAAAGGCTGTGAACGATAAGCTAAATCAACAGCTCTGTCTAATTCATTATGAGCTTTAACCAAAGATGGTGGCATAGTTAATGAGTCATATAAATCGGCAAGAGAGTTGTTAGGGAACTTATCTCTTGTGTCTAATACTTGTTGTGCTTTTTCTTCGATAAGTTTTCGTTGCTTTTCTGTTATTTTTATTGGCCAAGGATAATTATTATAAACAATGTCCTTTGAATATCGATATCTGTTTTCTAATCTTCCACATGTATATTTCACCCAAGTCATGTGCATTTTTGAGGTTAATATTCCAAAATGATAGAGAGTTCCATTTGGGACTGCAAGACAAGTGTCACTAACAATGTTGTTTTTGTCAAAGAATCCCATCGGTATATATGCACGTCTTTCTGATGAAACTCTGGGAATAACAATAAATTCATCTCCAAAATCCCTAATTTCTCCAAAAAGAGATGGAAATAATGCTTTGTTAACTGTTTGTTGTCGTTTACTGCTGAGTCTAAAGTTTTTAACAGCCTCTATGCGCTTCATAACTTCTGGCATTTGTCTTAACTTACTTGGTTCAGCATCCACAAGCCATAAACACCACCTCTTTTGTCCATTTATAAATTCTCTTGCAGAGATTAATGGCAAAATATATTTTTCAGCTTTTGGCTCTATCTTTAAAAATTCAATCTTTTCTTCATCGGATAAAAGAAGATTACCACCATCTAATGGCATATTTCCAAAACTCATATTGGGTACATCACATAGTGGTTTTGTTCTTCGCTCTATTAAAATGTTTTCTGCATCAATTAAATATGGATTTATATTTTTTGCTTTTATGGCATTTGGTTCACTTTTTACATCGTCATATTCAAATATTACTTTATTATTTGTATCATAATTGGCAAAACCCACTATAACGCAATATACTGCGGCAACTCCTCTGCCTTCATTGCTCCATTTGAAAGTTTGGTGAGCAAAATGAATTTTTATATCATATTCATTTAACATCTGTTTCCATAAAATACTGGTTTGTTCACCTTGAACTATCGAGTTTGTAGAAACAAACGCCACTTTAGCATTTGTATTTTGTATATATTTTGCAGCTTTAATATACCAGCCTGTTACATAGTCTAACACACCACTTCCTCTCACATTATTAAATTCTTTGACGATTTGCTCTCTTTGATGTTTCTTTATTAGTTTAGAGCCAATAAAGGGAGGATTACCAATTATATAATCAAAATAATCAGCTTTAGGAATATTTATCTCTTTTGTCTCTTTATCCCTATTGTCAATAATAGTTAAATTTTTAGTTTTTACATTTATTTGATAATCAAGTTCTGGTTCGGCAACAATAACTGTGGTATTTCTAGCATCAATTTGAATGGTTTCACTAACTATTAAACTATTCCAATCAACTTCCATAGCATCTCCATGAATTATAGATGCTGATTTTTGTAGCGGAATTCTTGTGAAATATTGTCCAAATTCATGACTGACCACCATATTCATCTGATGGTCAATAAGCCACATCGCAACCTCTGCAATTCTGGCTGGAAATTCTTCATATTCTATTCCATACATCATATCAATGTTGAGTTTTATTAGTTCTTCAACATTGATAAATCTTTGTCCGTCAGTATTTATATTTTTTAATATCTCAATTTCTAAAAGTCGAAGTTCTCGATAAGTTATAACTAAAAAATTACCACAACCACAAGCAGGGTCAATAATTTTAAGATTGCTAAGCTTGTTGTGAAATTCAGCAATTTTACTTTTGTTGCCTTTATGTTTGTTAAATTCAGCCCATAAATCATCTAAAAAGAGTGGTTTTATTAATTTTAGAATATTCTCTTCACTCGTGTAGTGTGCTCCTAAGTTTCTTCGTTCAACAGGATTCATAACACTTTGGAACATTGAGCCAAAAATAGCTGGCGATATTTTACTCCAGTCCAAATAACAGCATTCTAAAAGTGTTCTCCTCATTTTACTGTCAAAGCTCGCAGTAGGGATGTTATCTTCAAACAATTTGCCATTAATGTATGGAAACTCAGCAAGTTGTTCATCTAGGTTTTTAAAGCGCTTTTCAGTAGGAGTATTTAAAACTTGAAAAAGTTCTTGCAGTTTTGATGCTAAGTCACTGCCATCTTGGTTTGTACGTTGTTCAATATATAGTTGTAATTGCTGTTTGGCAAAAATGGTTGTGTCATCGGCAAAAAGCAAAAATAAAAGACGAACTAAATATAATTCAAGTGCTTCTCCTTCATAGCCAATTTCTTTTAAATTATCATGAAGTTTGCCCATAAGTTCGGCAGCTTTTATATTTACAGGGTCTTGCTCTTGGTATATCTGCTTTTGATACCCTAATAAATATCCAAAATGTTGAACATTATCGATTAAATCTGCAAGTTTAAATTCAACGATAGTATCTTCATCTAAATCATAAAGACGAAATGTTTCAAAGTCAGAGACTAAGATTTGCTTAGGTAATTCATGCTGTTTTAATCCGTTTGTATATTCTTTTGCTTGTAGATATGCTTTGTCTAAATCTTTGCCACGACTCTTCATCTCTATCAGGATGACACCTTTCCAAAGCATATCTATATATCCATCACCCTCGTCAAGTTTCTTGATTCTATGTTCAAATGTTGCGACTTTTCTGCGAGTAATTCCAAAAACATTGAAGAATGCATCAAGAAAAGGCTTAGCATCAGCTTCTTCTCTTGATGTATTTGCCCATTCTTGGGAAAATTGTATTGCTCTATCTTTTATTTCGTTCCAACTAAGTGTCATAATTTATTATGTCAAAAAGGTTAAGATTTTAAAATGTTATAATACAAAGATATTCAATAATAGCATATTAGCAACTACAACAACGGACTAATCAGACGTGCAAAAGATTCCTTTATCTTCTGAATTGGAGGACGTTTTACCCAGTTTTCAATTGTAATTAAATAGCTGTTTTTTATATCTTCTTTAAATTGTGATTTTAGTTCTAAAGCTATCTCTTCATTAAAAATAAAAGCTTCTACTTCAAAATTATGCTCAAAACTTCTAAAGTCCATATTTGATGAACCAACTTTGCTGATTATATCATCAACTACCATCACTTTTGAGTGTATAAACCCTGTGTTATAGAAGTATATTTTAACATTAGCATCAAGCATTTCGCGAATAAATGAGCGGGTGGAGAGATGTGTTATGCGTGAATCACTTTTTTCTGGTAAAATAATACGAACATCTACATTGCCCATTGCTGCAGCTTTTAGAGCCATCAGAACACCTTCATTAACCATAAAGTAGGGTGTTGCTATATAAACATACTTTTTGGCAGAAGCTATTGCCTGAAATATTCCCATCATAATGCCCGGCCAGTCAGAGTCGGGACCACTTGCAACTATTTGAAGCATTGTGTTTCCAATGGTATTTGATGTGGGAAAAAACTCTTTGTCATAAAGCTCCTCTTGACTTACAAAATACCAATCTGTTAAAAATATTGATTGCAAAGAATGCACAGAGTCACCCTCAATTTTTAGATGTGTATCACGCCACGGGCCAAGTTGAGGTTTGCCATATAAATATCTGTCAGCAATATTTACACCGCCTAAAAAACCAACTTTTCCGTCAACAATGAGTATTTTGCGGTGGTTTCTATAATTAACTTTACTTGTAAAGGTTGGAAAACGAACTTTTAAAAATGAATATGCTTCAATTCCAGCTTCTTCCATCTCTTTAAAAAATGGCTTTTTAAGCTGCCAACTACCAACATCATCAACTATAATTCTGACTTTTACGCCTTCAGATGCTTTTTTAATTAAAATATCTTTTATTTTGTTGCCAATCCCATCTTCAACAAAAATGTAATATTCTAAATG
>CAZHHH010000134.1:2736-6604 GCA_964532085.1 uncultured Marinilabiliaceae bacterium | reverse complement strand
GACTCGGGACATTTTCCCTTGTCTTCTAATGAGACATTATCGCTTTTCCACTACTATTTTAAATAAAAATTAAGTTAATTACTTGACAACATTTAGTAAAAATTGTATAATATCAGTTAAGTAAATGCAAAGAAAGGGAACTGTAAAATGAAAAAGCAAACCATGTTGGGCATTTTTGTGTTGATCGTTTGTGTTTTTGTTGTAAACTTGTCTTTGGCTTTAGCTTTTGATTTGACAGAGTTTGGGTTTAAACCAGCTGGTGCTTATGATTTTGGGGGCGAAACTGTAACAATCATCTCTTGGACAAGCGAACGTATGGAGAAATACTTTAACGATTACCTACCTGTACAGGGCCGCATTGAAGAAGCAGAAGAGATGTTCAATTGCAAAATTGATTTTTTGCAGACTAGAGATATCCCAGAACTTAATTTTAACCGACTTTTAGCAGGGGAATCTGTAAACGATCTTTGGCATGTGCAAAACAAAATTGGCTATTGGGAATTGGTTGCAAACAAAGCAGCTTATCCAATGGGCGAGCTTTTGGGTGATAAGTATTACAGCAATTTACCTCCTAGTTTAGTTGCTGTTGAAGAAGCTCTTAAGTTTAAAGATCAATATTGGGGTATTGGAACGGTAGAATGGCTTCCAATTTATGGATATCAAAATGACATGTTGTTTGTTATATATAATAAAGATATGATTGAAAGGTATGGGTTGGAGGACCCATATGAACTGTACTTAAATGGGGAATGGACATGGGATGCAGTTACGGCGTTGGGTTTGAAGGTAACTGCTGATACTGATGGTGATGGAGTAATTGACCAATGTGCCGCAAGTGATGTAAGGGTGTGGGATCTTGCTGTATCGAATGGTGCCTCAATGACTAAGGTTGACGAAAATGGTAAAATTGTCTTTGCAGCTGATGAGCCTGCATATATAGAGGCATTCGAACAGATTTATCAGTGGTGTACAGAGTTACAAATAATAAATTCCGCTTGTTCATTCAAAGAAGAAAAATCACTATTTGGTTTTTCTCAACTGTCATTTAATCTGCCGAATGCTATTGAGCAAAATAATTTTAATTGGGGGATAGTACCTCTTCCAAAAGGTCCAAGCGCAGATAAAAATTATTGGACAGTGCAAGCAATTAGTACCACAATAATACCGATGAATGCCAAGGATCCTGAAGCACTTGCAGCATTGCGAGCATTTTTATGGCGAGAAGAGGATGTAGAGTTGGGTGACGTTTTAGCACGCCATGTTAACAGTCAAGAAAGTGCCAATGTATTTTTAATAGCTAATCGGGAATGGGAAGGCCAAGCTTCGCGACTGTTTCAACGTCTCATGGATGAATTTGAAGTTTATGCTAGGGAAATCTATGCAGGCGAACGAAGTGCTGCTGCTGCCATGGCTGAATTTAAGCCAGTTATTCAGGGCCGTCTTGATGACCTGTTTGATGAATAGAATTAGTAATCGAGTGGGTAAGTTGCAACATGCTTAGAACAATTATTTGATATAACTTAAATTTGAATTGGGCTATGGGCGTTTGATACGCTTTTATTAGCCCTTTTTTCATGTTTCCCCTAAAACTATGTGAAATATTCATATAAAATTTATTAAAAATGAGTTGAATTCAAAGATGCTTCCATGTTATACTTTCACTAAGCGGTAATTACTGGAAAAAAGGCAGTGGGTACTGCTTTGTACATTTTGGATAGGAGGAATCACATTGCATGCTTCGACGGGCTTTTGTTGGAAACATGAAACTGATAAGAAATCATTATATTATGGGAAAGAACTTATAGGTGAATTATTAACAAATGCTGCGGAAGGTATTCATTGTGCTAAATCTCAAATTGATGAAGTAGAACATGGTATTTTTAAAATATCAAAAGAATTTGTAGTTAAAAATAGCAGGCAGCCTTGTTATCTTATACTTGATTTTGTATCAGCTTATGGTTCAAAATGGTCGATGATCCCCGCTGTCAGTTATAACGGTAATAATTGGGGTAAAGGCGGCGAACCTAAAGGCTTCGAAAAAGATGGGAAGCCTTGGTCATTTTCGTACACCAGGATGTCTGTACCGGGAGCTGCATATTCTGAAGGTGAGAAGTGGTCAACTGCTTTATTTGGTGATTTGGAGTCTTCTGACTTTAGTTTTTCTTGTTCACTTATCCCAAAAGAAAAACAAACTATCCATAGGATAATATGGCCTGAAGAGGAAAGCCCATATACTTACTATCAAAGAGATAAGTATAGAGAAGCGTTTAAACGAACTTTAGATTTGGATGTAGGCAACACTTTTGCTATTACTGTTTATTTGGTTGTAGGCCAGATTACATCTAAAAAACTTTCTTATGATAAAATGCTGGATTTTGCATGGAAACTCAATTACCACAAACAAGAGCCTTGGTTTTCTCCACAAGAAATTTGGCAGTTAGGTATCACTTATGCTAAAGAAACTCTGTATGTGGAGGATGGGATTTTCAGAGGGTTTTCCAAAGGTTTGAGATGGGATGGCAAATCCTGGTACCTGCGGCCTACAGCGAAGTATTTGGTTGGCTGGACAGGGCAGAATTTGTCTCTTGCAAATTCTATGATATATAGTTATGTCATGACTGGAAATAAAGCGGATCTTGAAATGGGATTAAACACACTGGACACTTGGGCTAACTACTCGAGATTGGAGAACGGACTGATACGCTGTCTTTTTGATCCTATATTGGAAGGCGTTGATAAAAACCGCGGAATTCAGGATGCCTGTAATTTGGCTGATGCAGCATTGAACTTCTTTGAAGCTTGGGAGCTTCTTAAAAAGTGTAATATAAACAAGAATGTGTATAAAGAAGCTGCTTTAGGAATCTGCGATTTTGCAGTATCTCATCAATTCAAAGATGGTAGATTTGGTAAGTCGTGGAAAAATGATGGTTCGATTGCCGATCCAGATGGTACTATTGGCTGCTATTTGGTGTTGCCACTCTTAAGGGCATATAGCATAACCGGACAAGCTAAATATTTAGAATCTGCGGAGCGTGGATATGAATTTTATCTGGACAGTTTTTTAACTGACGGATATACATCAGCAGCAGCACTAGACACTCATTGTATTGATAAAGAATCAGCTATACCGTTATTAAAAAGCAGTTTACAGTTATACGATATTAAAAAGCAAGATAGGTATATTAAGCATGCAGAACAAGCTTCATATTATTTAGCTACTTGGCAGTGGCACTATACCATACCATTTCCTCAGGGTACAACTCTTCGTTCTCTAAACTATGATACTTTTGGCGGAACATCTGTTTCGACTCAGCATCATCATATTGATCCATTTGCAATTACTTTTATCAAAGAATGGTTTCGCCTGGCCGAATTGACAGGAAAAGATATTTGGAGACAGCGAGCTAAAGCAGTTTGGGCAAATGGGACCTTTGGCATTTCCGATGGAAATCTTATGGTAAATGGAGCGAAAAGACCTGTTGGCAGTCAAGATGAAGGGTTTTTCCATACTTTTTGGGGAGCACCCAACAATGTAAGCAGTTGGTTGGTAGCATGGCCTACTGCATTTCGACTGGAAATTTTGCGGCATTTAGAAAATTGGGACCAGTTACATTATGAAGAAAGCGGGGTTGAATAATGTACAGCGTTAAAATGATAAAAGTATAAATTAATTGGGCGATACAGGAATAGAGCAGCTGAAGGATGGGCAGAAACATATTCATGCGATGGAAAACTTGTTTCGAAGGTGTTATTCAACAATGGGAAAATCGTTCGAATTGAAGGGTGAGGGAATGAGTTTTTTTGGTGTAATTGCCGATGATTTGACAGGTGCAATGGATGCCGGTGTGCAGATGCTTAATAAAAATGC
>CAZHHH010000134.1:0-2636 GCA_964532085.1 uncultured Marinilabiliaceae bacterium | reverse complement strand
TATTTTGATGAGGCATATAATATAGATTTTACTTACAGGGATATGGACAGAAGCCTCTTGGCTCGCAAGCACTCAGCTCCTATATTAGTTGTTTCGGGCAGTCCTGCAGCTATGTCAAAACAACAAATCCGATATCTTGCAAAGAAAAGGCAGGATGTTTCTGTTATCAGCTTTGATATTACAGCAGTTTCTGATGCTGATGTATCCGATAGGGTAAAATGCGTAATAAATGAGATCTTACATAATCTTGACAATGGAAGACATGTTGTTTTGGATGCTGCAGGAGCTGGGAAGGAAGTAATATTAAGACAGTCACAGGGTAACAAAAAGAGGTTAGATTATCATAGTTCACGAGTGCTTAAGCTGGTTTCAGAAGTGGTATATGCTGCTGTTTCGCACATACCACTTGGTGCCCTTGTCATATTTGGTGGAGATACAGCTGTGGCTGTAACAGAGCGTTTAGGTGTAAAAGGTATAAACATCATGGGACAAATTGAACCCTATATTCCCCACGGTATTCTTTCCGGGGGAGCTTTTTCAGGCCTGCCTATAGTTACAAAAGCAGGGGGGTTTGGAAAGGAAGATTCTTTAGTAAGAATTATCAATAGTCTTACAAGAAAGGGGTCGGAAGATGAGGAATAGACCGATTATAGCAATTTCCACAGGTGATCCGTCAGGTATAGGAGTGGAAATATCTGTATCTGCTTTAAAGCATGAGGAAGTGTATACATCCTGCCGTCCGTTTTTAATTGGAGATGCAGTAATGTTTTCCCGTCTGGATATAGATGGTTTTAGAATTAATGCAGTAGATTGTGTAGAGGATATGCTGTTTCAATTTGGAACTATTGATTTGTTGAACTTAAATATACTTAAAGCTGCACCTCCAATTGGTGTAGTTAACGCTGAGTCCGGCAATGCAGCTTTTCAATATGTAAAAAAGGCGATTGAGTTGGCTATGGATGGACAAGTACATGCTACTGTAACTGGACCAATTAACAAAGAAGCCATTAATATGGCAGGACATCTGTTTTCCGGACATACGGAGATTTATGCTCATTTTACAAAAACTAAGGATTATGCTATGTTGCTGGCACATGAACATTTTAGGGTCATTCATGTGTCTACCCATGTTTCGCTGCGTGAAGCTTGTGATCTGGTAAAAAAGGACCGGGTATTGAATGTGATTGAAATTGCCGATGATGCATGCCGAAAACTGGGAATTGCTACCCCTAAAATTGCTGTAGCGGGCTTAAATCCTCATGCAGGTGAGAATGGTATGTTCGGCAAAGAAGAAATTGAAGAAATTATCCCAGCCATTAAAGAAGCACAGATGTTAGGTATTAATGCAGAGGGACCGTTTCCGCCTGACACAGTATTTTCTAAGTTGAACGGTAAGTTATATGATATTTGTGTCTGCATGTATCATGATCAAGGGCATATTCCTACTAAACTTTTAGGCTTTACATGGAATGAGGCAGAAGGAAAATGGAATTCGGTAAGTGGCGTGAATATCACAATGGGACTGCCTATTATTCGTGTTTCTGTAGATCATGGGACAGCTTTTGATATTGCTGGTAGGGGAATTGCTTCTGAAAATTCTATGTTAAGTGCGATTGCTTATGCAGTAAAATTGACAAAGAATAGTTAAATGCTTGTAGAGGAGAGGGTTAATATGGAATTATGTAGAGGTATTATACCTGCAATTTTAACGCCATTTACTAAAACGGAGGAAGTAAATTATAAGGAGCTTAAAATTCATGTGCGGCGTATGTTGGATGCAGGGGTACATGGTATATTTTGTTTGGGAACAAATGGTGAATTTTATGCATTAAATGAGCTTGAAAAGATGAAAATTGTGGAAACAGTTGTAGACGAGGTAAATGGAAGAGTTCCAGTTTACGCAGGTTCTGGAGAGATTGCCACAAGAACTGTCATTTATTTGACAAATCGATTTAAAAAGTTAGGGGCTTCAGCTGTTTCTATAGTTACACCGTATTTTATTACTCCATCTCAAGATGAATTATACAAGCATTATGGTAGGATTGCATCGGAAACGGATATTCCTGTTATTTTATATAATATTCCCATGCGTACCCATGTCAATTTAGAGCCATCAACAGTGGCATTATTAGCAAAAGATTTTTCTAATATTATTGGTATCAAAGATTCAAGTGGCGATATTAATTTGACTAAGGCTTACATTGAACAAGCGCCGGATAGTTTTTCGGTTATGGGAGGTAATGATGGTCTAATTTTAGATACACTATTATTGGGAGGTACAGGTGCAATTGCCGCAACTGCAAATGTTATTCCGGAGATTTTAATAAGTATCTATGATGCATTTTTAGAAGGAGATATGGAAAAAGCCAGAATGTGGCAGGATAAAGTGGCACCCTTACGTGCAGATTTCCGGTTAGGTACAGCTCCAGGTGTTATTAAAGTACAAGCTAATTTGTCTGGTTATAAAATGGGTAACAGTAGAATGCCTATTCTTTATGACGATCCAGAAGTAATAGAGAAAATCAATGCAAACTTAAAGAAAAATTACGGCAAATGAGTGAGAATTAGTTTTAATGGACATTTTATTAGTTTTCTGCTATAATCATTAAAAATGCATATTATCTTATCAAGAGTGG
>CAZHHH010000133.1:0-6780 GCA_964532085.1 uncultured Marinilabiliaceae bacterium | reverse complement strand
TCAGCCTCGCAAGTTTTGCTTCCAAGAATCCAATCCTGAATCTCTTTCCAACCAGCTTTGGTCATCACCTTGGACTTTGCCGTAAAGGTCTGTCCTCCACAAGTAACTGAAAGATTGTATTCTGTGATTTCTGCAGGATCACCAATAGCCGCAAGGAGTCTTGCTGTGATAAGGGACAAGATTTTCTGCTCACCATTCGGAATCTCTGAAAAATCTGCATCTGATACATTTACTGTTGGGATAATTGCGTGGTGATCACTAACCTTCTTGCTGTTAAGAAGCTTATCCTCATGCATCGGTAACGCCTTCATGAATCCAAACTTTTCCTTCATCTTGTTGGCCAGATTCTTAGTGCTATCTCCCATCTCATCTGTCAAGTAACGGCTATCCGTTCTTGGATATGTGACAAGCTTCTTCTCATACAGACTCTGGGTATAGTCCAATGTCTGTTGTGCTGTGAACCCATAATATTTATTGGCATCACGCTGAAGAGATGTCAGATCATACAGAAGCGGAGCCTTTTCCGTTTTTTCTGTAGACTTCATACTCTGAATGGTTGCTTTTCCATCTCCCTGCACATTAGATAAAAGCAGCTCTGCATCTGCCTTATCCTTAATGCGCTCACCTGACATTGGAATACCAGCAACAGATATCTGGACAGAATAAAAGGGCTCCGGACGGAACCCTTCAATCTCTGCTTCTCTTCCTACGATCATCCCAAGTGTTGGAGTCATCACTCTGCCCACATTTAAAGTCTGACCATACAAAGTTGAAAAAAGCCGGGTAGCGTTGATACCAACAATCCAGTCGGCACGCTCTCGGCATAATGCAGCTTCATACAAAGCATCATATTCTCTTGATGGCCTTAGATTCTCAAAGCCCTCTTGGATTGCGACATCCTCCATAGATGAGATCCACAGTCTCTCAAACGGCTTTTTACACTTGGCCTGATGATAAACCAGACGGAAGATCAGTTCTCCTTCTCGGCCAGCATCAGTCGCTTCCACTAGACTTGTAACATCATCACGGTTCATCAGATCCTTGAGAATCTTGAACTGCTTCTTCGTGCTGTCCGTCACATCATACTTAAAGGGACTAGGGAAGATCGGGAGATCATCTTTCTTCCACTTTTCATACTTGGGATCATATTCCTGAGGCTGTGCCAACTCGACCAGATGACCAAAGCACCAGCTTACAAGATAACCATTACCCTCAAGATATCCGTCCTTTCTTCCTGTAGCCCCGATCACTTTGGCAATAGACTGTGCTACCGAAGGTTTTTCTGCGATAACTAACTTCAACGTGTTTCCTCCTTCTTTTTGCTCTTTGCTGTCCTAGTCTTCTTAGGCTTCTCTACAGCCTTTTCATCTTTTAACTTCTTTCGAACAGATTCTTTCTTAGATTTCTTTTTCTCAGCTTCCTTATCCTTTTCCTGCTCCGGCTTAAGCTCCGGCATCAGCTTCTGAACATCTTCAAAAGCCTTCTGTACCAAAGGATGCTCTGCTAGCTGAGGTACAAGTTCTTTGAGATCCTGCTCTTGTAATCTTTCTCCGGTCACAAGATCAAATTCGTTGGCCAGAATGTTCTCATCCTGAAGGTTGAATCCAATTGCTTTAATGCCATTCATCCTGTCTGAAGGAATCTGCTTATAGATCTCGACAGCCTGTTCCAGCGTAAGGTTTTCATGGAACTCGCCCATACTGTGAAACTCACTGCACTCAGCAACATAGAAGCTGATTTCAAGATCTCTCCCCACTGCTTTCTCAGAAGGCATTTCATTTTTCACTTCTTCCAGTTTCTGAAGAAGTTTTTCTCCCTGAGCTTCCAGCTCCGGATCGTCACCCTTGATGTCCTCCAGGTTCTGTCTCAACCCATTCTGGATAGATTCAATATCTCCGTCCTTCAGCATTCCCTGAATCTGTGCTAATCCTTCTTCTCTGCTCCCCGCTTCATCCTGATATCCATACGGATCAAGATCATAAGCGAACTGGTCTAACTCACCAGCAAGCTGATCAAGCTTTTCTTCGAAAGTCTGTGGAGCTTGTTCCTTCTCTGCAATAAGCTCCTGTGCTTTCTCATCGATTGCAGTGATCAGTTCGGATGCAGCTGTTCGGATTGTATTCAACGATTCCTTCAGTTCCGGCATTTCCTTTCCCTGAGACCATCCAGCTACATATGCAAAACTGTAATCAGAGGTATCTATGCCGAAATGCTGACATACCGTATAAGCTACAGACTCTGCTTCAACTTCTTTGCTGGATCTTGTCTGGCCACCATCTTCTCTGGCCTTCTGCGCTTCCATATTGTGAAGCTTGGCATGGGCCATCTCGTGGATTGCTGTCTTCACATTCTGAACTTCACTCATGCCTTCCTTGATAGCGATACGATTCTCTTCTGTATGGAAATAACCCTTGGCTCCTCCCTTGATATCCTCAAATCCGATTGGAACCGGACTAGTCTCTTTGATTGCTTCAAAGAGTGTTGCATAACCTTCCACACTTCCTGTAAGCTCTGCGGCTCCGATTGTCGGAAGTGCTTCTCCGTCTGTCTGAGAGAGATCAAAGGTACTTACCGGTTTGAATGCCGTGATATTGATCTGCACTGTTTCTTTTACCGGCTCGCCATCTTTATCAAGGACTGCCTTCCCTTTTTCATCCAGCTTGTCCTGCTCTCGCTCCATCTTGTAAGGGGCTGGCGCAAGGATACGGATTCCCTTTTCGCCTTTCTTAACAAAACGCCCCATCTGCTTCCAGCCGGTATAGGACTGACATAAGGTTGCATCCGGCTTCTGCATCATGATGAGCAAATTGTTATTCAAGCTGTACTGAGGAAACCTTGCCATCGTATCCAGGAACTGCTGATACTTTTCACTTTGGAAGATCTCCGATACACCTTGTTCCAGGCGATTCGTAATATCTTTCATTTCCTGTTTTCGATCCTCGGCTGCTTTCTTAGGATCGAAATTTGATCTATGATCTGCCATTTACTTCCCTCCATTCGCATTCTGATTTTTATAGGCTTTCAGCTGTTCAAGCACAGAATGAGGAGAAGCATTTTTCTCCTTCTTCTCACTGAGCTTCTTAAGCCCTGTCATGTAATCCTGATATCTTGATTTCTTTGCCATATGCTTTACCTCCATTGAAAAAGGAGCGACATCTCTGCCGCCCCTGTGATTTGTTTCTTTGTTTAGTTGTCAGAGCTATCATCAGAAGCTTCATCAGCCTCATCGGTTACATCATCAGCACTCTGATCGTCATCGAAGGATTCAAGGTAATCATCCTCCTCATCATTTTCTGAATAATCGATATCAGGATCATGTGCTGCCTTGGCTGGTTTCTTACCCTTTGTCTTGTTATAGAAATAGAATCCGATTCCACCACCTACACCAAGAACAAGGAGAAGTAACAGACCTGCATTCGGTCCTTTCTTTTCCTGCTTTGGCTCTTCTTCCTTCGGTTCCTCTTCAACCGGTTTGGTTTCTTCTACAGGCTTTGTTTCTTCCTCTTTGGTCTTAATACTCTCTGCATAAGCCTTCTGCTCATCTTCATCCATGAGCTTCATAAGGTCGGCCTCATCTACCATGTTGAGGAAGTGAACCGTCTCATTTCCACTGTCATCACGATCAATGATGATGTAGAAGTAGTTGCCGTTCTTGGTTGTAACAGTAATGAACTGCTTTCCAGTTTTGTCAGGACTACCATAGTCATCCACCAGATTCATATTGCCATCCGGAGTAAGCGGACCCATAGGTTCTTCCTTCTCTTCTTCAGGTTCCTTTGCTTCTTCCGTGGGCTCTGCTTCTTTGCCCTGGCACTTGGTATAATCTTCCTTGCATACCGGACACTGATCATTGATCTTATCCTCTGTACATTTGTCCTCACAAATGCAATTTGCCTCAGGACCAGTCTGTGCAAAGGCTGTGATTGGCGTTACTACTGCTAAGCTGCCACAAAGCATCATTGCAGCTGCGATTCCCTTAATATGTCTCATCTTCTGTATCCTCCTTGTTTTCCTCATCGGTTTCATCCAGATCCTCATCATCTTTGCCATAAGATCCGGTATAGGTTGTCTTTGTTTCTGTGTTTGTTGAAGTGCCCTGATTCAGCTGGCCTGACTTGACCAGTTCAAGTACCCTGGCAAGTTCCTCAGGCGACATCTTAAGAGCACTCACATCAGAAAGGATCTGACTGGCTTCGCCTTCCTTTAGCTTCTCCTGGGCTGCTTTCAGTTTGCTCTGTGCATCAGCGACTCGCTTTTCACAACGCTTCACTTCATCACGAAGCTTTTCTAACTTCTCGTACATGCTTTCCTCCTTCTTGGCATGAGAAAAGCCGCCTGATTGCTCAGACGGCTAGTTAATTCTGCCAAATGTATAAAAATGTTGTCTCCAGTAATTCGTATTGATCGATGCATACTGGATCGGGTTTCCACAATGGATCATCATACCGTTACCAACGTAAATTCCTACGTGGCTGGCTCCTGCTGTATCATAGGTTCCCTGGAAAAAGATCAGATCTCCAGGCTTCGCTTCATCTCTTGAAACTCTGGTACAGCATCCAAGGAGTCCATTTGCGGTCTGTCTTCCGACATTCCATCCATTACCACAATGATTGATGACCCAGCTGACATAGCCGGAACAATCAAAGCTGGTGCTTGGGCTAGATCCACCCCAGACATACGGATAACCAAGGTACTTCTCTGCCTCACGAACCATGTTGGCAAATCTTGTATCGGTCAATGCTTCCGGTGGAATATCATAATCTCCATAGTCACCAGGATTTGGTGCAGCATAAGGATCTCCTTCGAAAAGATCACCCTTATTACCAAGTGTTTCTACCAAAAGCTCATATCTGGCCATCTCATCATCAGTTAGTCCCATCTGCCGGACTACAGCTGCCATTGTTGCATTGGTAAGTGTCACTTTCAGGATGTGATACTCATATTGAACTTCCACCTCATAGGTCTCGGTAGAAGTAGTTCCATCCTCATTGGTAACAGTTCGTGTTCTTGTCTCAGTTCTGGTTCTAATCTCCGTTATAGCCTGAGTTGTCAGTCTATATTGCTTGTTAAAGATCTCGTTCAGCTTTGTCTGAACCTCAGCCTCCGTGTAATCCTCATAAAGGACCGTCAGAAGAGCTGCCAGCTCATAAGGATTATGATTGATTTCAGCCAGGTTGTACTGATACTCATCATAGCCAGGATAATCCGACCCAATGTTGTCTACCTTTCGCTGAAGCTCCTGCTCCTTGGCCTTATAGTCTGCTTCAACTGCCAAGATTTGATCATCATCTGCAGTGAAGGACGACTCTACTGTAGAATGTCCAAGGGAACTCATCAGAAGTCCACCACTGGATGCAAAGCTTGAAATGATCAGTGTAACGATCAAAACAATTAACAGGATCAGCAAGATCCAAGGATGCTCGCCCACAAATTCTGCAACCCACTCTCCAAGTCTTCCTGCAAGATCTTCCGCTTTATCGACAAATCTCTTTGTCTTGCTTCCGATCTGATTTGCAGCTTCCTTCTCGGACATCTTGGCTGCAGTCTTCTGAAACTCTTTTTGCATCAGCTTCTTCTGGGCTGACTTACTTCCTTTACTTACATTGCCCGTCACATCTCCGGCATTCAGGTTTGCATCTCTGGCATTTCTTCCAAGCTTTCCTCCCAAACCAGAAAAAGCAGAGGTATCACGATCCACTGCTGGACCGCCATCCACTGCTTTAAGTTTCTTGGAGTATCGATGCCTCTGAAGACCATCAATAGCACCTTCAACCGTGGCCATAGAATCATTCACTGCCTGAGTTCCTACGTTCTGATCCTGGTTTGCATCATCAATCTTTTTATGAAAGGATGCCTTTGCTGCCATATCTCGATCAATGGCTCGTCTTCCCTGCACCTGCTTTTTACGGATCAACTTCTTCTCAGCTTCTGTCAGTTCGTTGTTTGCTTTACCATGACGAATCTTCTTTCTCATGGCCTGTTTGGCTGAGGTCTCCGTCTTTAACTTATCGCCGGGAGCTCTGGGCTTATGCCGCCCATGAGCCTGTGCCCCCGACTTCTTCTGACGAGGACGATCCTCTTCTAACTTCTTCTCCATTTAACGCTCCTTCATAGTTGCTGTTTTCTTTGCCTCCGGTATATTCTGAGTCACTGCCTTCACATGAAGCTGCTCCTTTGAAGTTTCTTCAGCCTTGGCTTCCTGAACTTCATCCAGCTTGGTGGTCATGATCTTGTATAGTTCCAGATCCTTAGGGAATCTGTCTACGAACGGAAGGATGACATTACCAAAGAAAAGAAGTCCTTCACCTTCACCGGAGTGTGTTACATAGGAAAGCTGATGAGGGCTGATGTTAAGCTGCTTTGCGAGAATAGATCTGTCGCCTACTGCCTGATTAAGCATGTAGATGAAATCAGAGTTCTCAAAGATATTCTCAACTTCCTTGGATGAAAGAAGATCCTTTACGTTCTGTGTGATACCGGTAGGAATACCGCCCCACTTTCTAAAACGCTTCCAGATTTCAACCGTATAGGCCGCAGTCTGTTCTTCACGAAGCAGTAGATGCATCTCATCCATGTAGTATCTTGTAGATCTTCCCTGACTTCTGTTCTCAGTAACTCTGCCCCATACCTGATCCTGAACGACCAACATTCCGATCTTCTTCAACTGCTTACCAAGATCCTTGATGTCATAGCAGACCAGACGATTGTTGATATTCACGTTGGTCCTGTGATTAAACACGTTCAGAGATCCTGTGACATAGATTTCAAGTGCAGTCGCAA
>CAZHHH010000132.1:0-6805 GCA_964532085.1 uncultured Marinilabiliaceae bacterium | reverse complement strand
GAAAAGTTGTTTCGGCAATAAACTCACTTTTAAAACGAATTGCCCACATATTGCATTTCCCGTCTTTAACGATGGGTAAAACACGATGCATCTTGCCTTTGGTTACAAAGCTTATAAAAGGAGCATCAAATATAGTTGTTTTAAAATCTATAAAATGCTCAATCTGCCCCTCAGTGCCAATAATAAGCTCCTCATAATCGTGGCTATGAACATCAATAGATGATTGTCTAATCTCCTCAGCTTTATCAACATCTACGTGGAATATTTTAAAAGTCTCTATCATTAATGTTAAAGTATCTTTTTCAAAAAATCTAATTTACATTATTTCAGATGAAAGAGCAATAATTCAATAAAAAATGTAGAGGTGCACGGTCCTGCGTTTTTAAAATCGTACAACATCCAAATCCAATCTTTCTACAAACTCCTTTAAATGGCTGTTTTTATCCATCAGTTTCTGTAATTTTTGTTCTGGATTTGTGATTTTATCAAGCTCTATTTCACAAAATATGCCCTCTTCAAAAGGCTGTTTTTTCATCCATTGGAGAATTGAGACTATTTTATATCGTTTGGCAATATTCAATAATGTCCAAAAACAGGCAGGGGAGTAGTGTTGTTTGAAAAGTCTAACTTTTGTGTTTGTGGGTAATATTGAGACAGCAATTGCCCAAAGCATAGTTTGATTTTTTATATGGATAAAATTATCTGCGAAAAATGTTCGTAACGGTGTAAAGTCTGGCGTGTCATACGCTGTAGCTTCGCGCCAAACAACAGAACAGTAGGGGCGGGAAATTAAAGAGAATGCAACATCTTCTTCGTAAGTACGTTTTGCAAATGAACGCTCATCATAAAATGTGATAATTCTCTCCTTATCATAAAAAAAGTCTTGAATGTTGTTTGCATCCAGAGTGTTTAAAAACTCAAAATCGTCAATTAAGGTTTGATTGTCAATTATGTAGTCAGGATTTTCGTTGATTAACCAAGAGATTGCTTTGTAACGATTTTTACGTATTGCATCGCTTCTGAAATTGTCAGTAACCCATTGTGTAATTGGTTTTGATGCAGTAGGATAGTTTAAAATACGGCGCAGTAAAGATGGAGAATTATAATAATCTGTAAGTTGACAAAGCCAAGTCTCAAATTCGGCTGAAAGCGAAAAATCTTGCAACATCAAAAAGCATATTTCAGCTAATGATTTGCTGACTTTTCCGTCTGCAAATATTTTCTTAAACAACTCAAACAGTTTTTCCTTTGATGAGGTGTCTAATTTATGATTTCCACGTGCTAAATACTGCTTCATTGTAGTTAGCAAGTCATAACGGTTAAAACGTTTTGAACCACTCCACAATTCATCAGCAAGACTAACTAACGAATTAAAAACCGACTGCTTGAAATTATAATGATTTTTTAGTAAATCTTGCTCACGCACAAAATCTTCATAATTTCTAATCAAATCATCTTTTGCATTACGCGATGGCAGACGCTCTTTTTTGTGCCTGATTTCGATAATTGCTTGTTCGATGAGTTGTTGGTGGTTTGTTTGCATAGAGATGTTTTTATTTACCGGAAAGGCGCTGAGGGCGCAAAGTTTTTATTGTGTTTTTTTGAATGGTTTATTTAGATTTTTATAGTTTTCTTTGTGATGTTTGTCTATTTCATCTATTATTTTCTGGATTATTTCATTACGATAATCATTGTTGATGATATGAAAAGTTTCTTTGTTTGAAAAATCATTAAATTTGATATTTTTGATTTCCTCATTTAAAAAAGAAGTTTTTCTCCAAGCATCTTTATTGCCATCAACTTTTCCCAGCGTGAACCCCTGTTCATCATTTTCGATTTGTAATTTTGTTCCTTTGTATTCAAATGTTATTATAAATTGAACTTTTTTATTTTTGTGTGTTGCGTCGGTAATCAATCTTTCATCAGGCATTTTTGCACTTATTCTCTTAGTCAATTCTGTAAAAAATCTGTGAACGGTGTGCCACTTTATATTTTTCAAGTGTTCTGAAAAGATATAAGCACTTTGCCAATGGTTCTCATTTTCAGCAATTAAATTTGTAACCTTTAATGCTTTTTCATTATTTGTTGTCATTTCAATTATGAGGTTTAAATATTGTTTTATGCTTTCTTTTAAATATGATTTGTTTTCAGCTATTATACACGAATCTAGCCATTCTTGAATTTGATAATAATCAATGATATGTTCTTTTGAATTAAATATGCCTTTTTCTTTAAGTTCTCCAATAGTTTCATCTGTAGGATTTTTATATAAGCTCAAGTAATACACATAAGTTTTATCCTTATCACATATAAAACTTTTATCTTCAAGTTCTATATATTTACCTCCTCTTTTATAAAAACCTGTAGTAATTGTGTGATAATATCTCTCTAATTGCCCTTCGTAGCTATTGCCTTTGTGTTTTGCATTTTTGTGAATTGTGTCGTTTGCGTGTATTTTATTTTCAATGATAATAGCTTGTTTTTTCTCTTTATTTATGATAAGGATATCTATTTCCCATTTTTCTGATTTATTATGTTCATTTGGATAAACTTCACAATTATTTGTATCGAAGTCTTCTGTTTTTATTTTGAGAATATTACGTACAAATAATTTCAGAAAAACAGAATTAGAAGAAAGCAAATAAGAAATAAATCGTGAATGTAATGTTACTTCTTCTTGTCCATCAAATAAAGCATTGAAGATATTAAACTGTTTTTTGTCCTCTTCTTTTTTATATTCTTCATCAAAACCAGATAGTTGTTTTAAAAATTCTTCCATATTTTCCATTTCATCATTATTTTAAGTTAGATTTTATTAATAAATATAGACAAAAATCATCATAATTGTAATTAAGTTATTTTTGTTTTGTCATTTGTGTTATGTCTCCCTACAAATTATCATATTTATAATACCCCTCTTCTTTACGTTTAATAGAGATATATACTTTCTGAAAATCATACACTTCCACGTTATGAGGAAGAATTAAATTTTCATCGGCTATTATATATCCATTTGGTACTTGATTCATCTCTTTATCTACGATAATATATGGTGAATCTGGGTTGAAATTTTTTGTGAACTTTCTTATAGAGTTTAAAACTAATATGGTTGCTTTTGGATTAATGCTATCGGGTAAATTTCTTATTCCAGTAATGGATAAATAATCTGAAACATTAGTTGGATTAAAATCTTCTGGTATTGTTTCAAGATCTTTTAAATCTAATTCTAAACACTTTACTTCTGGATTAAATTTGGGGTGAATTTCTTTCATTCCACTTAAATATAGTTTTTTTACATTATATGGATTAAAATATTCTGGAATAGTCTCTAATCCCCATAAATTAAGTTCTTCTACTTTTGGGTTGAAGTTTTTAGGAATAGGCTTTAGATTATAAAAAAACAACTCTTTGATATTGTCAAAATTAACTCCTTCTGGAATTATTTCTAAACTTGTAAGACTAAGATATTCTATATTATTAGATTTAAAGGTTGCTGGTATAGATATTACGTTGTCAGCACTTAGTCTTTTAACATAGGTTGGATTAAAGCCTTCTGGAATTACTTTTAAACTGTTTAGTATAAGTTCTTCTACTTTTGGATTAAAAGTTGAGGGTATAGATTTTAAATTGTATAATTGTAAAAAATTTGCTTTTGGATTAAAACCTTCGGGTATAGTTTCTAGCCCGTTCATATGAAGGCGTTTAGCTTTTGGATTAAACTTAGGCGGTACCGTTTTTAAACCATCTAAGAAAAGAGCATATACTTCAGGTGCAAATTCTTCTGGGACTGTTTCAAGACCATTCATTTCTAATCTGTGAAGTTTTATTTTAAAATTAGATGGAAGGACTTTTAATCCATCTAAGGTTAATATCTTGGCTTTTGTATTAAAATTATCAGGTATGGTCTCTAGTCCATTTAGTTCTAGGCTTACAACATCAGGATTGAAGTCTTTTGGTATTGTTTTAAGACCATTTAATGATAGGTGATAAACTTTAGGATTAAATTTTTTAGGAATTGATTTTAATCCGTTGAGGTATAGATTAAATAGATTGGTTGGATTCCACTCTTCAGGGATTGCTTGCAAGCCATCTAAGCTTAAACCACCAACAGATGGATTATAGTTCAATGGTACAGATTTAAGCCCACCTAAAGATAAGTGAGCAACTCTTGGATTATAATTATCTGGTATGGATTCCAAACCATCTAATATTAAACAGCCAACTTCTGGGCTGAACTTTTCAGGGATAGATTTAAGTCCATTAAGATAAAGATATACAACCTTATTAGGACTGTACTCCTCTTGAATTGTTTCGAGTCCGTCTAGATGAAGTTCATATACATCAGGATTAAAGTCATTAGGCACAGATTTTAATCCATTAAGATAAAGATAATCTGTATAAGGGTTGAAATTTGAAGGTATCTCTTCTAATCTATTTAATTCTAATAAAGTTACGGATGGTTTAAATCCTTCTGGTAGTGTTTTAAGCCCATTTAAATATAATTCGTTTACAAATGGGCTAAAATTAGCAGGTATGGAAGTTAAATGATTTAGATCAAGCATATCTGTCATTCTTTCCTCTCCATAAAATTGTTTCTCTGTAATACCAACTTTGTTGCAAAAGTCTTTTATCTCCATAATATCCTTTTTTGATTATATTACAAAGATAAAACGCAAGTGCGACAAAGGGTGGCGTGGTTGCGTTTTATTCAATACAGTTGTAAAAAAAGAATAAAAGACGTTAGGATTAAAATATCAGTTTATCCAAGTCTGTTTGTCCAAGTATGGCTTTTATTCCATTTGACTTTATGATTTCTATCTACTTTAAAAACTTTTAAATCGGCTTTGTAATCTTTGTCAACCCAAAAGATTTTAATTGTTGCTTGATGTTCTTTATCAACATAAAACCAAAGAGTGTCACCCTTTGCCTGATAGTCTTTATCAACCTCAAAATATAAGAGATCTGCTTTATAATCTCTAACTTCTGCAAACACTTTTACGTCTGCTTTATATTCTTTATCTACAACGAAAATTTTTGCCATTTTTGAATGTTTTTAAATTAGTATTTTAAATAGTTTTTGTGGGCTTTCATCTAAAATTCACAAAATTAAGCTAAAAACAAAATGTTAATTGTCAGATTCATCAGGGAACTCTTCTGTTATTTCCTTCGCCTTTTCAACAATAAATTGAAAATCTTGCTTAAAATAACCAATTATATCTTCAACAGTATTTTCTGTGTTTAATCGACATTGCATATACTTTGCATCTTTGCCAAATGAATTAAATTCTTTAGCCATTTCATATGTTGAATCTATTTTGTTTTCAGGAATCTTATCAAAATTAAACCACTTAAGTTCTCTAAAAAAAGGAAATACATCTTTTTCTGCATTGAATTGTTTTTGATATTTTATCTGCTCTTTACCATTCTTAAAATTATTATGTACACCTATAAGTTTTCTATAATACAGTCGACTTACTTCAATGCTAACAAAAACTCTGTTATTTAAGTGGTAGTAAAATCTAAATTCACCATTTGTGCTATTTACTATTGATGAATTAACTCTCATTTTCTCTTCTTCTACTAATTTTAATTCTTTGATTTCTTTATAGATTAGTTGTGAAATATTTTCACATTTCTTTTTTATATATAAATCAGCAAGCCTTATTTCTTTTAATTCATTAAAAATTTCACTATACCAATTATATTTTTCTTTTAAATCTCCGATTTCAGTTACTTTATTAATGCTACTTAAAGTGCTTATAAAAATAATATAATCGTTAATTATTTGTTTGTGATATGTTGGCTCATTATCATCAATACCTTTTACTTTCTTATAATTAAAAGATGTGGAAGATAGTTCTTCAGAAAGTTCTTCATAAGTAAGAATATGCCACTTTTGATTTTTAGTTTCAACAATTTTATTTTTAGCTATATGCGTAGGATTGGTAAGTGTAAGTAAAATACACTTTGCATTATCAAACTTTTCTCCATATTTTTCTAATTGTTCTGTATAAGGTAAACTTTTTACTTTATTTTCGATTATAATTTTAGTTGTTTTATTTTCATCTCCATTAATTTCAACAATATCAAACATTATATCGATATGCTCACGCTCTCTATAAATAGTATCGTTTTTGATTTTATATTTCTCTGTTTCTAAGTCTGTATATTTTGATAATATATTCCACATTTCATTAGGATATTCAGAGATAAGCCAAGCTATGAAGTTGCTATGAAATAGCTCTTTAGAAGATAGAGACACGTTGAACATTGGGCTTGATTTTAAGATTCTAATATTTTCTTTCATAGTAATAAAGTTTAAAAAATTATTTAATAAAATAGATATAGCTTTTTTATGCTAAAAACTAAAGTTTAAAAACTCACGTAAACTAAACCAATCAAATATAATGCTTAGGATAGAAATTAGTCCCATCATAAATATACAAGCTGAATTAGCCCATTTTATTTTTGAAACAAAAATATCCCACTCGCTTTGTGTAATATAATCCATAACAGAAAACACAACTTCACCACTTAACCCCCAAGCAATTAGGTAGGTTATAAGTCCAAATAGTCCGATCCAACCTAAGGTACTTCCTGTATATTTCCAACATATAACATCAAAAGTAATCCAAGCAGTTAAGTTTAGTGCAAAAAGAATAAATGTTATAAATCTCATAATTTTATCTATTTATAATAATTAAGTTATTTGAATTTTACATCATTATTTTCCAACAACTCCCCAAAACTCTTCCACCTCCTTCTCAAAAGTTCCAATATCAATCCGATGCTCCAAATCATAATG
>CAZHHH010000131.1:0-6938 GCA_964532085.1 uncultured Marinilabiliaceae bacterium | reverse complement strand
ATAATAACATTTAAAAATCATTTTAACTATGAATGCTGAAGAATTAAAAAGAAAGAAACATAGTGAGAATCAAAAGAAGATGACCACTGCAGCTGGCGCACCTGTCGGCAATAACCAAGATTCAATGACAGCTGGTCCACGAGGGCCGATGATGCTTCAAGATGTATGGTTTTTAGAAAAACTAGCACATTTTGATAGAGAAGTTATTCCTGAGAGAAGAATGCACGCAAAGGGTTCAGGTGCATTTGGAACTTTTACTGTAACTGATGATATTACCAAATATACAAAAGCAAAAATATTTTCTGAAGTTGGTAAAAAGACTGAAATGTTTGCACGTTTCTCAACCGTTGCAGGTGAAAGGGGTGCAGCTGATGCAGAGAGAGATATACGTGGATTTGCTCTTAAATTCTATACGGAAGAGGGTAACTGGGATTTAGTAGGTAACAATACGCCTGTATTCTTCTTTAGAGACCCACTAAAATTTCCAGATTTAAACAGAGCTGTTAAGCGTGATCCATATACAAACTTAAGAAGTCCGAATAACAATTGGGACTTTTGGTCAAGTTTGCCAGAAGCTTTGCATCAAGTTACAATAACTATGAGTGAGCGAGGAATACCAAAATCGTATCGCCATATGCACGGATTTGGTAGCCACACTTATAGTATGATTAATGCAGATAATGTTAGACATTGGGTAAAATTCCACTTTGTTTCACAACAAGGAATTGAGAACTTATCAGATGCAGAATCTGCAGAATTGATTGGAAACGACAGAGAAAGTCATCAAAGAGACCTTTTTGAATCAATTGGAAATGGTGATTATCCAAAATGGAAATTATATATACAAGTGATGACTGAGGAAGAGGCTTCTAAAATGCCATACAATCCATTTGATTTAACAAAAGTTTGGTATAAAAAAGATTTTCCACTTATTCCGGTGGGTGAATTTGAGTTAAACCGAAATCCAGATAACTACTTCCAAGATGTTGAACAAGCGGCATTTAACCCTGCAAGTATTGTTCCTGGAATTGGATTTTCTCCAGACAGAATGCTTCAAGGAAGATTATTCTCTTATGGAGATGCTCAGCGTTATAGATTAGGTGTAAATCACCATCAAATACCAGTAAATCAGCCAAAGGGTGCAATGCATTTATACAACTCATACCATAGAGATGGACAGATGCGAGTAGATGGTAACCAAGGTGCAAATCTACATTATGAGCCAAATAGCTACGGAATGTGGGAAGAGAGTCCTGAGCATAACGAACCGATTGAAAAAGCTGGCGACGTGGAACGTTGGAACTTTAGAGAAGATGATGATAACTATTATGAACAGCCTGGTAAATTGTTCAGATTGATGACACCAGAACAGCAAAAAACTCTTTTTGAAAATACAGGAAGAGATATGGGATGTTCAGAGGATAAAATCAAAATTAGACACATTCAAAATTGCTATAAGGCTGACCCAGACTATGGAAGAGGTATTGCTGATGCAGTAGGTATTTCATATAAAGATGCTGGTATAGAGTAAACAGATTTTAATATAAACTGAAATTTACCGCAGTTCGACAAGCTTGATTATCGAGCGCAGTCGAGATGTACTGACCGCAGAGACTCAGAGTTCGCAAAGATTTTCTTATTATTTCTCTGCGTATTTTGTGCCTTTGCGGTTAAATTTTACTGCTTTACTCTCGCCTTTCAACTTTCATCTCTTCTCTTTTAACTACAATCAATGCCGTAGGCGTGGTATATGAACTTATTATTTACCCCAAACTCCTAAAGCGGCTAATGCATATAGTAAATAACTATTTTCAAAATTAGATTTTTATAATTTGGTGAATGCTATTTTTATGGAAATGATTTTCAATATAAAACTTGCTTAGCTTGCTAGTAGCCTCCCTTAGGGGGTTGGGGGTTAATTCTGCGAAATCTGTGGGAAATATTATTTTGGACCGTACTCAGCTTTCCTCTTTCAGTTTTCATCTCTCACCTTTCTACTTTTTCATCACATTTTCCTCGAAATCGTATAATAAACCAACTCCGTAAGAGCAACTTTAGCATCAGAATCTGGATAAGTTTCTAAAATATCTAATGCCGTTTGTTGAAATTCATACATCTTCTTTTTTGCGTAATCAATTCCTCCGTTTGCTTTTACACTCTGCATAATTGGCGCGATTTTCTTTTCGTTCTTGTTACTACGTTTTATCGTTCGTAATATCTTTCTACGTTCAGATTTTTCAACATTTTCAAGATGATATATTAATGGCAAAGTAATCTTCTTCTCTTTCAAATCATTACCAGAAGGCTTACCAGCTAGATTTGTTTTTTCATAATCCAATAAATCATCACGTATCTGAAATGCCATTCCTAATGCTGTACCAAAATCATGCATTTTTTGAACATTCTCTTCTGTTGCCCCAACAGAATAAGCACCAGCTTTGGTACAGGCAGCTATCAGCGTTGCTGTTTTTTTACGAATAACATCATAATAAATCTCTTCTGTAATATTTAGCTTTCTAGATTTTTCAATTTGCAAGAGCTCTCCTTCGCTCATCTCTTGAACTGCATCTGATACAATTTCTAAAACTTCTATCTGTTTGGTTTTTAATGCACTATTTAACCCTACTGCAAGTAAATAATCACCTACAAGTACTGCAATTTTTGATCTCCAAAGAGCATTTATTGAGAAAAAACCTCTACGTTGATAAGTCTCATCCACAACATCGTCGTGCACCAGTGTGGCGGTGTGCAATAGTTCTATCAATCCTGCTGCAGTGTAGCTCCCCTCTGAAATTTCACCATTTAGTTTGGCCGATAAAAAAACTAACATTGGGCGCATCTGCTTACCCTTGCGACGTAATAAATAGTTGGTAATAATTGATAAAAGTGGAATTTTAGAATTTAACTGCCGCTTAAAATAAGACTCAAATTCTGACATCTCTTTTTCAATAGGAGCTTTAATTAAAGATAATTTACTCATCAATAGTTAGTTTTTTATTTTCAATATAGTAAAAGTAATTTTTTATTTCATTAAAAAATAATTAAAATTATATTAAAAAAATAACAACATATCTAAATAATTGAATATTATTAGATATAATAAACTTATTACTATAAATTATTTTTATATTTGCATTCGTTTATATATCACTAAAACAATAAGTTTTATTACTTGTTCGAACAAATTATTGAAATATTTTAAAAATAATGATAAAATAGAAATATTTAACCAATTTGTTTTTTATAAAGGTAGATTATGTCAGCAAATAAAAAGATAAAAGCCACAGATTTGAATCCTGAAGAATTAGAAAATGCAGCAAGTATGCTTAGAGCAATGGCTCATCCTATGCGCATTGCTATCATTTCACTTTTGGAGGATGGAGATAGAATGAATGTTACGCAAATTCATAAAAACCTTGAAATTGAACAAAGTACTGCGTCCCATCATCTTGGAATTCTGAAAGACAAAGGGGTGCTAAATTCCCAACGTGAAGGCAAAAACACATTTTATTTTTTGAAACATGAGAGTTTGAAAAATATAATTGAGTGTATTAGTAAATGTAGTATTTCTTAAAATTATTTTCATAAATAGATGCAAAAAATTAGATTAACAAAAGAGTTCTCTTTTGAAACAGGTCATGCTCTTTTGAATTATGATGGGTTGTGTAAAAATTTTCATGGCCATTCTTATAAATTATTCATTACAATTATTGGTGTGCCTAATGAAGATTCAACAAGTCCAAAATATGGAATGGTAGTTGACTTTGGTGATATAAAACAGATTGTAGATGAGTATGTTATCTCAAAATATGATCATTCTATTCTTATAAACAAAATGCTTGGTGAAGAGAATATTGATGCTCTTAAAAAAATAACCGAAAGGGTGATTGTTACTGAAAAACAGCCTACTTGCGAAAATATGCTGATAAATATTGTGGAGATAATTAAAAACAAACTACCTGACTACATATCTCTGCATAGCGCAAAGCTGTATGAAACTGCAACTTCATACGCAGAATGGTATCAATCCGATAATTAATAGTTTTTTACAGAAACAATTTCTATTTTTAACAATTACAAAAGTTAAAAATAGAAATTTATGTCAAAAGAAAATAAAGATTTATATCTGCTAGATGCTTATGCTCTTATATTTAGAGCATATTATGCTTTTATTAGAGCGCCACGAGTAAATTCAAAAGGTCAAAATACTTCTGCTGTTTTTGGATTTGTAAATTCACTACTAGATATTATTCAAAGAGAGAATCCCTCCCACTTAGCTGTGGTTATTGATTTTCCAGGACCAACTTTTAGAAATAAATTATACCCTGAATATAAAGCTAATCGTGAGGCTACACCAGAAGATATAAGGAAATCTGTGCCATTTATAAAGCAAATTCTTGAAGCAATGAATATACCTCTTGTGGAAAAAGAGGGTTTTGAGGCTGATGATGTAATCGGAACCATTGCAAAAAAAGCTGCTAAAGAGGGATTTAAAACCTATATGGTTACTCCCGATAAGGATTATGCACAACTTGTTGAGGAAAATATTTTTATGTATAAACCTAAGTCGAGAGGTAATGATATAGAAATACTTGGAGTAGATGAGATAAAGGAAAACTTTAGTGTTCCAAATCCAATTAATGTAATAGATATTCTTTCACTTTGGGGAGATTCAGCTGATAATATTCCAGGATGCCCAGGGGTTGGGGAAAAAAGATCTAAAGACTTAATTTCTAAATATGGAAACATTGAAAATATTTATGAAAATATAGAAGATTTTAAAGGAAAACTAAAAGAAAATCTAATCAATTTTAAAGATCAGGTTGAGTTAGCTAGAACGTTAGTTACCATTGAAACTCAAGTTCCTATTGATATAAATTTTGATGAATATAAACTAACAGACCCTGATATTGAAAAGCTTGTACCAATATTTGAGGAGCTGGAATTTAGAACTCTTATTAACAAAATTGCTGGAGAAACTAAAGCTACTGCAACTCAAGGCACTCTTTTTGACAATGTACTAACTGGCAGTCAGTCAGAGATTATAACAGAATCATTTAAAACTATAGATGATGTAGAGCATAATTATTATCTGATAGACAATGATATGGCTCTTGCATCTTTGGCTGTTGAAATATCAATGCAACCTGAGTTTTGTTTTGATATTGAGACAACTAGTCTCGATGTTTGGGAAGCTCGAATCCTTGGAATCGCATTCTCATGGAAAGAGAATGAAGCATATTATGTCGCTTTTCCTGAACTAGATGACGATAGAGAGAAATATCTGAATATTTTAAGACCAGTTTTTGAAAACGAAACATCTTTAAAAATTGGACAAAATCTAAAATATGATATTTCTGTTCTTCTAAATAATGGAGTATCTGTTTATGGACCTAAGTTTGACACAATGATTGCCCATCACTTGGTGCAGCCAGGACTTAAACATAATATGGACTATTTAGCTGAGGTATATTTTAATTATAAAACGATTACCATTGAATCGCTTATTGGTCCGAAAGGTAGAAATCAAAAGACATTATCCTCTGTTGATATTGAGCAAGTTAAAGAGTATGCTTCTGAAGATGCTGATATTACATTTCAATTAAAAAATGCTTTATCTAAAGAGTTAAATGAAAATAATTTAACTACTCATTTTCAAGATGTTGAAATGCCATTAATGGACGTTTTGGTACAGATGGAACTTACTGGTGTTTCAATAGATTCTGTAGCTCTCAATGAAACATCAATAGAACTAAATGGTAAGCTTGCAAAAATTGAAGAGGAGATTATCGAGATGGTTGGAACCACATTTAATGTGGCTAGTCCAAAACAGGTTGGTGAGATTCTATTTGACCATCTAAAAATTGATGCAAAAGCGACCAAAACTAAATCTGGACAATACTCTACTAGTGAAGATGTTCTTCAAAAAATTAAAGATGCACATCCAATTATTCCATTAATACTTGAGCATCGTGGTTTGTCAAAACTACTTTCCACGTATGTAAATGCGCTACCTGATTTGGTGAACGTTCGCACAAATAGAATTCATACGAGTTACAATCAATCGGTTGTAGTGACTGGCCGACTAAGTAGTACAAATCCTAATTTACAAAATATCCCAATTCGTGATGAAGAGGGGCGTATGATTCGTAAAGCTTTTGTGCCAATAAGTGATGATTTTATCTTTTTAAGTGCTGACTACTCGCAAATCGAACTTCGTATAATGGCACATTTAAGTCAAGACAAACATTTGATTGATGCGTTTAATCGTGGCGAAGATATTCACGCAGCTACAGCCTCTAAAATTTTCGGAACTTCTATTGCAGATGTAGATTTTGATATGCGTAATAAGGCTAAAACTGCAAACTTTGGTATTATATATGGAATTTCTGCATTTGGATTGGCTGATAGATTAGATATATCGCGGAGTGAAGCTAGATCTATTATTGATGGATATTTTGAGAACTTTCCAGATGTAAAAGTTTTTATGGATGCAGCAATTAAAAATGCTCGCGATAATGGTTATGTGGAAACAATTTCTGGGCGTAGAAGATATCTGCCCGATATAAATTCAAGAAATGGAATTGTGCGTGGCGTTGCAGAGCGTAACGCTATCAATGCACCAATACAAGGAACTGCAGCAGATTTAATTAAAATTGCAATGGTAAATATTTCCAAAGAGTTTAATAGATTGAACTTGAAATCTAAAATGATTATGCAGGTTCATGACGAATTGAATTTTGAAGTTGCGAAAGATGAACTTGAGCAGGTAAAGAAAATTATTGTTGAAAAGATGGAATCTGCATATACTTTATCTATTCCTCTTTTGGTTGAAGTTGGTGTTGGAGATAATTGGCTAGATGCTCATTAATTTTAAATAAATAACACTGTTTTTAAAATTAATGATATTCATCAAGAGTTAAAAGTTGTAATTTTAG
>CAZHHH010000130.1:5527-6948 GCA_964532085.1 uncultured Marinilabiliaceae bacterium | reverse complement strand
TGTTCAGATACAGATGTTGTTAACTCTTCAAAATTTAGTATTTCATCTAAACGTGTGACTTTTGCTGTTATAATTGTCTCATCAAATGGATCTCCTCTTCTTAATCCTTTTTCTTTAAGAATACCCATAAACTCACTTTCTAAATCTTCATTTTGATTTTTCCCTAAAAGAGCAAACCAATGAAATATAGCTCCCTCACGTTCAACTTTGGCTTTCGCATAATATTTAAAATATAAAAATCCAAGAATTATTATTGATGAGGTTAAAATTATAGTAGTCCACCCCATATATATTATTAATATTAGAGATATTATAATACCAAGAATTTGCATTGTAGGGTAAAAGGGTGATTTATACCCAGGGTCGTATGAACTTATATTACTTTTTCTAAAAACTATAACAGAAAAGTTTATGAACATAAATATTATTAGCTGAAACGTACTTGCAAGTTTGACTATACCTTCTTCTGACAGAATTATTATAAAAAATATTATTAAAGATGATGTTAGTAAAATTGCCGGAACTGGAGTTCCTTTTTTTCCAACTTTAGAAAATATAGTTGGAAATAATTTATCTCGTCCCATTGCCATTGGAAAACGTGAAGATGACATTAATCCAGCATTTCCAGTTGATGCAAATGCAGCCATAGCCGCACCAATCATTAAGTATTCACCAGCTTTATCTGGCAGCCATCTAAATATTTTTGAAGCAGCAACTGCAGCTGGTGCCATCTCTTCACTTAAGGTCGCCGGGTCAATAACAGATACCATTACAAATACACCTAAAACATATATTGCACCAGTAACCACCAGTGATAACAACATACCTAAAGGTATATTCCTTTCTGGATTTTTTATCTCTTCGGCAACGCTTGTTATCTGTGTTAAACCCAAATACGATACAAATACAAATCCTGCAGTTACAATAATTCCACGGAGACCATCAGTAAATAGAGGAGTAAAGTTTGTTTTTAAAGTAGTTTTTCCAACAGTTACATCAGAGAAATAGATAGTATATAATCCATCAATTATAAATGTTCCTAAAATTATAACCAAAGCTGCAACAAAGAAATTTTGGATACCTGATGATTTTTTTGTGCTAACTAAATTAAATACTGTAAAAAAGAGTGTTGCTGCAATTGAAACGAGTTTAACAGATACATCCCAAAATAATACAGCATAAGCTCCAATACCAATAATTGCAAATGCAGTTTTAAAAATAACAGCAAAATATGTCCCTAATCCACCAATTGTACCCATCATTGGTCCTAAGCTTCTGTCTAAAAAGAAATATGCTCCTCCTGAACGTGGTAGAGCTGTAGATATTTCTGCTATACTAAACATAGCGGGCATTATTAAAATAGCAGCTACAAAATATGCGATAAATATTGAAGGACCAGTATAAGCAGATGCAATTCCTGG
>CAZHHH010000130.1:0-5427 GCA_964532085.1 uncultured Marinilabiliaceae bacterium | reverse complement strand
ACTCCTGCCAAGCAAGACATTGGAATCAGTTTTGCCCATTTACCTAAAAAAATCATTATTAAGAGCAATGTTATTGCATGAACAATTCCTGAAATTGGGGTTCTGCCACCATTTTTTACGTTTGTTGCTGTTCGGGCAATTGCACCTGTTGCCGGTATTCCACCAAAAAATGGTGTTACTATATTGGCTATTCCTTGAGCCACTAATTCTGTGTTGGAACGATGTTTTCCACCAATCATACCGTCAGCCACAACAGCCGAAAGCAGTGATTCTATTCCACCCAAAAGGGCAATGGTTAATGCAGGGATGAGATATTGGTGAAGATTTAAAAAATCAAAACTTGGCATTTGAAAACTAATTTTATTTGGAATATCACCAAAAAATGTCTCAATAGTTGCAACAGGAATATCTATAAGTTGAACAATTAGAGTTATAAAAATTATTGAGACAAATGAACCGGGAATCCGCTTTGTTACTTTTTTAAAGGATATAGTAATAAAAATTGTAACAGCTGTAATTAATACTGCATATATATTTATAGTAGATATATTTGATGCATAAACACTCCATTTTGCAATAAATTCTGAAGGAACCTCAGTAATGTTTAATCCTAAGGCATCTTTTATTTGTGTTGAAAAAATTACAACTGCAATTCCACTGGTAAAGCCAACAATTAGGGGATGTGGGAAAAACTTTAATAGTGAACCTAATCTCAGCCAACCCATTAAAACTAAAATGATACCGGACAAAATAGTAGATATTATTAATCCTTCATACCCAAACTTTTGTAGTATTCCATATAAAATTATAATATAAGCACCTGTTGGTCCACCAATTTGTACTCGGCTACCGCCTAACAATGAGATGATAAATCCCGCAATTACGGCAGTTATAATTCCCTTCTCGGGTGAAAGACCCGGAGCAACAGCAAATGCAATGGCTAAAGGTAATGCTACAATACCAACAACAATGCCTGCCATTACATCTTTGGTAATTTGCTCTTTACTAATTCCGGCTTTTATTAAACTAAAAAACTTTGGCTTAAAAATAGGTTCCATGTGATTTTTAAATTACGAAAATATATATCCACATAAACTAGTTAAAATTATTGCAAATATATACAAATATTAGCTTCATTATGTTTTTTTAATTTATGTTAACTTAGAAAACGATTGCGAACTTAGAATGATTCTAAATAAGGCTTTTTATTTTGCTATATAATCCCAATTTATCTGTAAATGCAATCGATTGAGATGCCTATTTGTCTTTATTAACAAAAATCAATAAATTTTTAGAACATAGCTTTATCAAATATATTTGTTCCAATCAGTGTCTTGTGATTATGCGAGGGAGACAAAACTTATGAATCATTAATTACAGTAAATTTTAGATAAAATGAAAATAACATTTACAATTAATCAGCAAATGATGAAGCTAATAGTAAGCAAGAGATTGCTATCTCTTTTGCTAGTTATGCTTTTAATTATACCAGCTACCTTAGCCCAGAATTTTTCTAGAACAGATTTTAGAGACGAAAGTATCTATTTTGTTATGACCACACGTTTTTATGATGGTGACCCAAGTAATAACGTGCATTGTTGGGATGGTAAAAGTCTAAATCAGGGTGACCCTGCATGGCGAGGTGATTTCAAAGGTTTAATCGAGAAGTTGGATTATATCAAAGCAATGGGTTTTACAGCTATTTGGATAACTCCAATTGTTGAAAATGCTAGTGGATATGATTATCATGGATATCATGCTATGAATTTTAGCAAAGTTGACCCACGCTATGAGTCTGAAGATGTTGATTTTCAAGATTTGATTGATGAGGTTCATGCACGTGATATGAAAATCATAATTGACGTTGTATTTAATCATACAGGAAACTTTGGTGAAACAACTCTTGCTCCAATGTTTGAGAAAGATTATACAAAAGATTTAGCAGAAATTGACTGTATGATTCGTCTTGAAGATGGTCTTTTACCTGCAAATTATGATGATTTAATTCCTAATGAGCAGTATGCAACTCGTTTGGCAAGAATGAAAAATACTGACGGCCAAAATCATGATAAAAATAATCATTATCATAGATATGGTAACTTTAACTGGGATGATATTACTACTCAGTGGGCACAAATTGCAGGAGATTGTGTTGATTTAAATACAGAAAATCCAATTGTATACAACTATATTATTGAAGCTTATTCTCAATTTATTGAGATGGGTGTTGATGGTTTTAGAATTGATACAGGAAAACATATTAGTAGATTAGTATTTAACAAAGTATTTAATCCTGCGTTCATGGCGAAAGCTCGTTCGGTTGGAAAAGATGATTTCTTTATGTTTGCAGAGATTGCCACAAGAGTGCGTGAAGTATGGAATAGGGGAGTTCCTGGAATTTCTACACCATATTATACTTGGAAAGAATCAAAAGAATATGCTTGGAGTGAAGATGAAACACCATATTTAAATTTCCAAGCTAGTGCAGAGCCTAATGCTCAGTTTATAAACCAGATGTCAGCTCAAGCTAATTATGATGATAATATAAACATTAGCTCACAGCCAACTTCAAATAATCATAAATTGAATGGAAATGATTATCGCACAGTTGACCATTCTATGTATTCGGAGTTAAGTGTTATTGACTTCCCAATGCACTGGAATTTTAGAAGTGCTGGTGAGGCTTTTGGAGTAGCAACTGGTGGTGATCACTATTATAATGATGCTACATACAATGTTGTTTATGTTGACTCACATGACTATGCACCAGATGGTGCACCAGAAAGTCAAAGATTTTCATTGGGTCAAGATGTATGGGCAGAGAACTTAAGTTTAATGTTTACTTTTAGAGGTATTCCATGTGTTTACTACGGAAGTGAAATTGAATTTAAGAAAGGAAAAACCATTGATGAAGGTCCAAATATTCCTTTAAAAGAATCAGGACGTGCTTACTTTGGTGGTTATATTTCAGGAGACATTAATGTAACTGATTTTGCATCTTACTCTAATGCTACTGGAAATATAGCTGTATCATTACAGCATCCTCTATCTCAGCATATTCAGAGACTGAATAAAATAAGAATGGCAGTTCCAGCTTTAAGAAAAGGACAATATTCAACTTCAAACATAAGTGGTTCTGGATTAGCTTTTAAGAGAAGATATGTTGATTCAAACACAGATAGTTATGTTCTTGTAACAATTTCTGGTTCAGCTACATTTAGTAATGTTTTAAATGGAACTTATAAAGATGCTATCACTGGTGATGTTAAAACTGTAACAAACGGTTCATTAACTGCATCAGTGTCAGGAAAAGGTAATATGCGTGTTTATGTATTAGATACAAGTAAAACATCTGCACCTGGTAAGGTTGGACAAGATGGAAAATATCTATACGCATCAAGCCCTGCATCTATTGCTCCGGGTTCTTATCCAGATGAAACAGAGCCATTATTAGAAGAATCAAACAATGGAGGTAATAATGGAAGTGGAGGTCAAGAGCCAGAAGAGGTAATTGAACCAGAATTAGCTGATGGTGAAAGAGCTATATTCTTCGAAAAGCCAGCAAGCGGTTGGTCAAGTTCGGTATATACATATATCTATAAGTCAGGTCCAACGCCAATTACTAAAGCTTGGCCTGGTGATAAAATGGAATATTTAGGAAACAATGTATACAAATATAGTATCGACCAAGCGATTGGTACATGGAAAGTGTTATTCAATAGCAGCGGCGTACAAGCACCAGCTGAGAACGGTTGGGATGTTGTAAATGGTGGTTTCTATAAAGTATCAGGACTTGACCATGTAGTTGATGGTGGTGGGGAATCTGGTGGAGAAGATGGTGATGGAGATGATGGAAACACTAATGAGCCAGAACAAAGCAATGGTATAAAAGTTAGTTTCTTAAAACCTTCATCTTGGAGTGAGCCAATATATCTATGGGCTTGGGATACTTCTGGAAACTTATTTGATACTTGGCCTGGTATTACAATAAACGAAGATGGTAATGGATGGTATTCTTACACATTTGATGAAAGTGTAACAAATGTAAATGTTATATTTAGCAGTAGTTCAGGTCAAACTGTTGATATTACTGGTGTAACAAAATCAACTTGCTTTGAAGAGAATGGTTATTCTGGAGAACATTTGAATGTTAAAGAGACATCATGTCCTGTATCTGTTCAAATTAATAATAAGCAAGATAAACTGATTATAAGTCCAAATCCAGCTACTAATTTTGTTAATATCTCTGAATTAAGCAACAGTGATAGAAAAATCTCAATTGTTTCAATGAATGGACAAACCATTAAAACAGAAATTGTAACAGAAGAGAATATATTCATAAATATTTCTGATGTTCCTAACGGAATTTATATGATTTTAGTTGAAGGTGAAAGCACTAAAACTGCAAAACTGATTAAAAAATAGATCATAAGAATAGTTCATAAAGCTAAGAGGGTAGGGGATGCTGTTTATATGGCATCCCTTATTTGTTTTTTATATGAATCAAAATATGGAAGAAAACTCAACTTTAATTATAATTTTAATTAAATTAAAAACTTCTATATATTGTATTCATAATTGTTGTATAAAAGAGTATTTTATGAAATTAATTGCAGATAGTGGCTCTACGTCTACACATTGGATGTTGATATATCCAAACGATGAACAAAAAGAGATTTTTACTAAAGGTATAAATCCGTTTTTACAGACAGATATAGAAATATATGATTTAATAAAAACTGAATTTAACCATTCTATAAATGATAAAATACAAATATTTTTTTATGGAGCAGGTTGTGCAAATATTGAGAAAAACAGCATTGTAGAAAGAGCACTTTTAAAATACTTCCCCAATGCTAAAGTGCTTGTAGATAGTGATATGATGGGTGCTTGCAGAGCGTTACTTAAAGATTCTAAGGGTATTGTCTCAATTCTTGGTACAGGCTCAAATTCCTGTTTTTATAACGGTAGTATGATTGAAAAGAATGTCTCACCACTTGGTTATATTCTCGGTGATGAGGGTAGTGGAGCTTATTTAGGTCGAAAATTGTTAAGTGATATATTAAAAAATCAGCTGTCAAGAGAGATACAAACTTTGTTTTTTAACAAATACAATACTACGCAAGCAGAAATACAGGAAAATGTATATAAAAAGCCTTTTCCCAACCGATATATGGCAGGATTCACACGCTTCCTATCAGAAAATATAACTTATACAGAAATAGAGAATATTGTCAAAAGCGGATTTGCAGAATTTATAAAACGCAATATTTTACAATATGAAGATTCTCATAATTATCCATTAAGCTTTGTGGGAAGTGTAGCTTATATATTTGAAAACCAACTGAAAGAGGTTGCTGAAAATTTGGGTTATACAATTGGAAAAATAGTTCAGAATCCTATGGATGATTTGGTTGATTATCATTT
>CAZHHH010000129.1:0-6967 GCA_964532085.1 uncultured Marinilabiliaceae bacterium | reverse complement strand
TATTACATTTGATAATAATTTAAAATATTAAAAGAGAGCGTAGCATTAAAATTAACAAAGTATGACAGAGAATTTTAAAAAGAGATTTGATTTATCAATACAAAGAAGAAAATATTATAGTGCGGACTGGGGATTAACCTTATGTCCAGAGTGTAGAAAACCCTTGATTAAAGATAATTGTAGTGTGATAATAGTTGCACAATCAGATACAGATAAGGGCGAGTTTATAAGTAATTTAACAGGCAGTCATTTTTGTGAATCCTGCCCTGTTGTTGTTTTTGACTCCGATAGAGTTGAGCAAGCAGCAAGATTGGGAATTAGAGGTGACAAAAATCTTATGTATATAATTGCAGGAATTGTTGATTTTAATGCTATTCCTGAAGAAAATAGCCACTTAGAACTTGGGATAGAAGGTAATCCTATTCCATTGGTTCGATTTTTACCAGATTTGAATAAAACGACCATAGTTAGAGATAAGAAAATAGGTAGAAATGAACTCTGTCCTTGTGGTAGTGGAAAGAAGTATAAAAAGTGTTGTGGATGATGGTTAAATGGTTGAATAAAAAAGAATTTGAGAAAGTGTTTGCACCCTATAATGAGAAAGGAACTCAAATATGGGTAATATCGAGAATAAAGAAATTGCCTGAAGAAATAGTGAAAATGGCAACAAGATTAGCTGAGTTAGATTTTATAAATTATGTTAGAGTTTGTGATGAGACTATAGCTGCTTCAAGTGAAAACTATCCGAATAGACCAAAAGTTCCGATTACTACTATGAATCATGAAACTGCAATTGGTATCCAGATTCTTTACATCACAAAATTTAAGACTATTAATTTTTTTGACATCAATTCACCTAAGAAAGGATTTGGTGGAAAAATGGTTGATGCTGTTTTTCAAGACTTTTCGCAAGAATGGCAACCTGCTGTAGCAATGGATTGGAGTAACGGATTTTGGGAAAGAATAAAGGAGAAATATCGAAAAGATGAATGGGTAATGTAATAAACCCCACCCGACAAAAAATACTAAAACCTGTAAAGTCCCATATAACAGTAAAATATCGATAATAAATATAAAATAATAGAACAAGAAGATTAATTACAAAAGTTTTGTTTGATACTTGATATTTATAAGAGAATTTATTTTTTAATCTTATTATTATACAAATTAAAAAAGCAATAAAAATAATGTCATTTAACCAAAAAGAGGTGATGTATGATAAAATAGGATTAACTAAAATTTTATTTAACACCTCTTCAATTAAGTAATGAAGTAAAATAATAAGAGAGCTTAAAAATAATAAGCCTTTATTATCCTTATATGTGCTTTCAAAACCTTTATGGATTTCCTTAAACATACCTTGGAGTTTTGAATAAAAATTATAGAAACTGATTATCAAAGTTATTTTAATAATTTGAATTTTAAAAACTTAAATTGTTTTAAGTAGTTTTATTTGTAGTCTGTTTTTTGCTTTTCGTTTTTGAAATAAGTATATTCTGATTATATTTGAAAAGAAATCAAAATTAAAAATAGATAGTTTATTTTAGAGTTGCTGTAAACCTTATTTTCAAATCAAAGAAACAGATACATTTATTAAAATGTGTTTTACTATAAACTAAGATAGTATTGAAATCGTTATAATATAATATGATGACAAAAACAGAAAAACAAAATCTCATAAATAATCCACTTTATTTTTCTAATTCTAAGACAGAAGTATTAGATGAGGCACTTCGTATGTTCATAGAAGCATTTGACGAATATGCAAAAAAAAATGAGTTAACCGAGAAGCAAATTTCTACTTTCAAACAACTTATTATGGACTCTTATACAGAAAAGAGAGCATTATACTTCTTAGAAAACAGGTTTTCTAGTTTTAATGATTACATTAATAAATCTTTCCATTTTGCTCTACAACATTCACTTGGAAACGATGACATAGAAAGTATAACTAAGTTATTTTACTATAACCAAAAGCATAGATTAACTAACAATGAGCAATATTAAAAATAGCGATAAGGACCCAAATAATCCAGAGATAGTAAAACCGCAATTACCAAAAAGCGAAGTGCAAGCTATGTTTCAGGAACTTGAGATTATGGCAATGCAAAAAGGTAGCCGCAATATTCTGGATTTTAATAAATTAGACAAGGGACAAATTGATAAGGTGTTAGATACAATGGCAGAAAATGAGAAGAATGCTTTTGCTTTTCATTCAAAGAGATTAGATGCTATTAAAGAGATAGAACTTCGTAAAATTGATGCATCAGTAATCAATCAAAAAACATTGAAGTTCGTTCTAATTGGTGTACTTATTTTTATTTTACCAGCAATAACACTTCTTATACTTTTCTTTAAAGACACTTTTTTTATTCCTTGGCTCACTTTTCTAACAGGTATTCTTGGAGGTTTTGGATTGAGTAAGATTATAAGTAGTGTATTTAAAACTCAAGACACAAAAAACCCTATTAAAGAAGACGAGAAAATCGAGTAAAATAATAAGCATTAATACGTAGTTTTGAGGGATAATAGCTAAGTTACCTGTTAAAGATATTGAGGTGAGCAACATAAATGTCGCCCACAAACGTAACTGAAAAGTTAAAACAGATTATAAAGTTGTATTATTTGTACTTCCTACTTAATATTCAGCCTCGCCTACGACAGAACAATACTGAGACACAGCCTTCAGCATTTTGTACAGTTAAGTGAAATATTTAAAAATATTTAATGAATTTCGGGGTTAACTATATTTTACCCCATTCGCTGTGCCTCGTCTCTGGCGAGGGGGTAGTTTAGTAATACAAAAAATGATGTAGGCTTTGTCTTCTTGGTAGTTGAGCATTTTTTATCTATGTCAACGTATTGAAAGTTTGATTTTCAATTATGTTATATCTTAATATGGTCGCCCACGTAGGGGCGCCCCTACGTGGGCGACCACATTAAGGCATTACGTTAATTATACCATTGAAAATTGTACATTGATAATTGAAAATTAATTACTCCTATTTATCCTATACAACTTCGATAAATATATAAAATAGATATTCCCTTTGCTATCGTGTATGACGCTGTGTGCACCAGAGCCTTTGAATTCGAAACCGTCGTCGAAAATGATATCTTGATCTGATAGCTTGTTGAAGTTTTTGTCTAAACGAGTTAAAACACCATTATTTACATTTAATAATTCGCTTTTATATGTTCCATTAAAGCCTGCGATATTATCATTTCGCTTCCAGTTTTTACCGAAGTCATTGGTTGAATATCCCTCAATTACCATATTGCCCATTGGGTTTAGATTAACAAAATATGTTATGATTCCGTCTGGTGACATTGTTGTGGGTGCGTAACCATTGGTGGATAGTTTGGGTGAATACTCTTCCCAATGTATTGCATCGGTGGAGGAGAGTACTGTTAGACTGAAGGCTGAATAGGAAAAACCTGTTTGGCCTAATGTTCCACCCTCATTTGTTAGTGCCATACCGTAATAAGTGCTTCCAGATTTTGTAATATATCTAACATACCTAACATCATCTGTTATTTCTTTAATTTCCCAGTTATCTCCTCCGTCGTCAGAAAAAGCTGTGTAATCTCCTCCGTAAGCTCTGATTTTTTTGCCATCTGCATAGAGATAATTGAATTTTATATCAAACAGGTCTTCTATTGGTGCAAAACTGTCGCTGTTTCGAGTGTATTTATGTAATTTGTAATCAATCAATATGAAAATGTCATTGCCAGAAAGCGCCACAGAATTCAGCTTGGTTTGTGTTCTTTTATTAACTCTATTTACACTGTAAAATTGCTCCTCTTTTCCTGCAGAAAGTTTGTGCAGTTTAAAAGCACCGTAAAAATAGATGTTATCGTCTAATGCAACCATTCTGCCACGAGGCACATCTATCTCTGTTAGCTTGTTATCTTTTAATTTAAAGTAGTTTGTTAAACTTTTATTGTATTGAGAATTCCATTTTATATACGCTGTCCCTTCGCTATCTATTGCAATATGTTGTACTTGAGATGTCGATATATCAAAATCGCCCCAACTTTTGTATGAAACTGCTCCGCTACTGATATTTGCAATTGCCACGCCATTATCATTGGCATAAGCAAAATAGTTTTTACCATCAAATGCATTTTGTCCAGAAGAGGCAGGTTTTCCACTTGATGGAATTTGTGACATATCAATAGTTATGGTTTTAGTGGAAATGGTGTTGTTCGATGGGTTGTGTATTGAAAGTTTGTTTGTTGATCCGTTGTAAAAAGCAATTCCTCCTTTTGTTACCTCTTGCCCAAGATAAGCGCCAAATTCATCAATGCTTCTATCTAAAATTTCCCAGTTTCCACTGCCGATTTTTGAAAAATGTATCTCTGATTGATAGATGAAATATAGATAATCCTCTTTACCAATATACATTTTTGCATAATATTCATAATCAACGGGTGGAGTGATTTTATCAACCGATTTGTTGTTTAAATTAACAAGATAAAACAGAGAGCCATTCGGCCCTTCTATAATTGAATAACCGCCATCTGATATCTTTAAGTTTTTCTCATAATCACGGTTTTTTGCCATGTTAATATAGATGTTATCCCAGTTTTCGCCATTGTCTTTTGAGAAATACATCTCTTCATTGGATTGAATTGTATATAGATATTTCCCGTTTATCGATGCTGCTATATGTCCAGTAGGTTCAATATCTGGAGATGTGAAAATAAGATTGGAGGTCAGCTCTTTTTTATTGTTGATATTTTCAAATTCATCTTTTTTGCATGATGAGAATAGTGCAATTAATAAGAGTATTGGAAGATAAAATGTAGTTTTCATAATGTGAATGTAATATGTTGTTATTTATAAAAGAATTTTATGTTTTTAAAACAGAGGAGGTAGTGGAAAAGTTCATTTAACCACATAGGGGTTTTGATTTTTGTTTCCCACAGATTTCGCAGATGTTCGCAGACTTTTTACTGTAGAACAAAGGTTTCGGAATATCAACGCTGTAGGCGTAAAATCTTTGTAGAAATAGGGATATACGTATTGAACGGAACGCCGTAGGTGTGATACTTGTTTATATTATCTTACGAAGAATTGATCGTCATGAGGGATTTTGAATGCGCCAATTTGAAATAATTGACTGAATTTAGAGAGTTTTTTGCAAATAAAGTTCCCATTTTGGGAAGTGTTTTGTATATTTGTAAAAAGAATTTTAAAAGTGAGAGTTATAGCTAAAAAGATATTACGTGAATTTTGGGAAAAATATCCCGATTGTGAGCAACAATTAAAAGCTTGGTATCATGAGGCAATTAAAGGAACATGGGAAAATTTTAATCAATTAAAAACCGAATATCCAAGTGCAAGTATTTTAAATGATAATAGAGTTTGTTTTAATATAAAAGGTAACACCTATCGCTTAATTGTTAAAGTAAACTTTAATTATAAAATGATGTGGATAAGATTTATTGGAACTCACGCAGAATATGATAGAATTGATGCTAATAAAATTTAAGAACTATGAAATTAAAGCCTATAAAAACAGAAGAAGAATATAATAAAGCATTAGAAAGATTAGAAGAGATATTTGACTCAACACCTGGAACAAGTGAAGGTGATGAATTAGAAATCTTGGGAATTTTAATTGAAAATTATGAGAATAATACTTTCTCTATTGATTTTCCAGATCCAATCGAAGCTATAAAATTTAGAATGGAACAGCTCAATTATACTCAAAATGATTTAGGGGAGATTATTGGTTTAAAAAGTCGAGCAAGTGAAATATTAAACAAAAAGAGAAAACTTTCACTCAATATGATTAGAAAATTGAGCAAATCTTTAAATATCTCATCTGATGTTTTGATACAAGCGTATTAAAAACTGTCGTTTAATTATCAATGGGCAATGGGCAATGGGCAATGGGCAATGGGCAATGAATAATCTTCAATGCACAATGGATCAGAATCAATTTTTTGATGGATTTCGCTTGATGAACTTTGCGCATTAGACTGTAAATAGTTTAATATTAGTTGTTCTCTCTGTTTTTGCATAATGAAAGTATTTAGCTCATAAAAGTATGAAATATAGCTCAAATATTCTATAAAATGAGCTGAAATTATTTTGTTTTGAGCTCTATTTTTTGTTGTTAGATATCAAATATGTCTGTGTAAATATGAAAATAATGTTCAAATATCAATTATCAATGTACAATGCACAATGTACAATGATTGACAGATAGCTGAGTTGAGCTGTAAGGAGGGATGATTTCGGTTGTTTAGCTATTTATTTCTATTTGTTTTTGATTGAAAAATTGCCGTGCCTTACCTTTGGCGAGGGGGTGGTTGATATTTGATAAAAAACATACGGTCGCCCACGTAGGGGCGCCCCTACGTGGGCGACCGTATAGCGTGTAACATACCACCGTATATAATTAACCCACATCATTAAAAATTTTTACTTGTGATATTTTTATTTTCTCTTGGGAAAAATTAATTTTCTCTTGGAAAAAATATGTTTTTGTGTTACACACTAATGATAATATCGTTATGAAAAGAGTTTTCTATAAGTTGAGACCTAAAAAAAATGCAACAGGCAAAAGTGCAGGAATGCAAAAATATTACGCTATGACTGCCTATGATGGTGAGATAACCTTAGATCATTTAGCTGAAAAGATAAGCAGATACTCCACTCTTTCGCGCGTAGATATTGTTGCTGTTATAACAGCATTGGTTGATGAGATTGGCGAAGGTGTTGGTAAAGGCAAAATCGTACGTTTGGGCGAATTAGGTACTTTCCGTTTAATTTTAAACTCTGAAGGTGTTGAAGATGTAAAAGATTTTAAACCCTCTATGATAAAAAAGACGAGAGTAAACTTTCATCCAGGGCAAAGAATAAAGAGGATGCAAGAAAAACTTCTATTTGTGCAGGAAAGGGAATAAATCTCTATAAGTAGCTTTTAAAAAGGTTGATTTTTGAAACATTGTA
>CAZHHH010000128.1:3621-7031 GCA_964532085.1 uncultured Marinilabiliaceae bacterium | reverse complement strand
TTTGCAGGTGGTGGTATTTTTGATGATAATACATCTGCTACACCAATAGTAACACAACTTGCACCTGGACCAAATCAGTTTGTTTATACAATAACGAAAGGTGCTTGTTCTGTCTCCGATACTGTTACAATTATAAATGGATTGCCTACAACGGCAGATGCTGGTGATGACGCAGTTACATGTAATGGGTCATTGAGATTACAGCCAAATGCTCCAACTTATGGAATAGCTTATTGGAAAACTGGTGCTGAAGGTTCTGCACGTTTTGATGGAAACTGGGTTCACGATTTAGCGCAAGGTACAAATGAACTTATATATGTTATTGAGACAGATTATTGTCAATCAACAGATACGATAATTGTAGAGAATAATACTCCAACAGTATCAAATGCTGGTCGCTTACAAGACATTTGCGGAAGCGAAGTTGAAATGACTGCCGACCCTGTATATTATGGAGTTGGTACATGGGAGTTAATAAGTGGTTCTGGTAATTTTGTAGATGAAAATGATCATGCTACTTTGGTAACAGGTCTGTCAAAAGGTGAAAATAGATTTAGATGGGTTGTTGATAATAACGGGTGTAAATCAACATCTGAGGTTATAATTAATAATAATTTAATAGAAGCAAAAGCTGGTGATAGCCAAGTATTATGTGCAGACAATTCGGTGATGAGGGCTAATAATCCAGCTCCAGGTGTTGGAACATGGGGTATTGCAGGAGGTTCTGGGTCAGCTCATTTCTTAGATATTAATGACCCACATAGTGCGGTTTCAAATCTTGATAGAGGCTCTAACCTGCTGGTTTGGACTGTTGAGCATAAAGGTTGTATTCACAGAGATACTGTTGAGATTATAAATAACAATCCAACAATTGCACGTGCAGGACAAGATATTCCGTCATGTGATGATATGGTTATTCTAACAGCTAATAAGCCAATTGTAGGTGAAGGACGATGGAGTATAATACAAGGTGGTGGTGACTTCGTATCAGATAGTTATGCTGATGCAAAGAATGACCCAAGTGCTCGTCTTGAGAATATTAAGTTTGGAGATAACTTACTTCGTTGGACAATTAGTAATGAAAACTGTCACTCTCATGATGATGTGGTTGTTTCATACAATACAGTTGTTGCTGTTGCAGGTGAAGGGCGTGTAATTTGCGATGATGAAGCAATCTTAGAAGGTAATAGCCCTCTGCCAGGTATTGGTAGTTGGTCTGTGCCAGGTGGAATGGGAGCGGCAGAGTTTGAAGATGTTTCTGATCCAAGCACAAGGGTGTTTAAACTTGGAAAAGGTGCTAACACATTGCGTTGGACTACAAATTACAGAGGTTGTCAATCATTTAGTGATGTTGTAATTACCAATGATTTACCAAGTAGTTCTTATGCTGGAAATACTCAAAACTTATGTGATGATAATACAACGCTTGATGCAACTCAACCATTAATTGGTACAGGTTCGTGGAAAGTTGTTACAGGTTCAGCGATTTTTGAAGATGAAAATAAACATAATACAAAAGTCACAAATCTTGGACAAGGAGATAACATATTGGTTTGGATAACAAAAAATAATTTGTGTACACTTGAAGATCAAGTATTAATTGTAAATAATAAACCATCTGAACCTTATGCAGGTGCTGATTATGAGGAAGTGTGTTCTAGAGATTTTGAGTTAAAAGCAGAAACTCCAGATTATGGAACAGGTTTATGGACTATCATTGATGGTGGTGGAACCATTACTAATCCTAATAGTCCGAGAACAGAGGTGAAAAATTTAGATTACGGTACAAATGTTTTAAGATGGACTATTTCACAAGGAAATTGTAATCTTTATGCAGATGTTGTAGTTGAAAATAATACACCTACAAAGTCTATTGCTGGTCCAGATGTGGAAGATTGTAAAGATTATAAAGTTTTAGATGCTAATACACCGCAGCAAGGTGTTGGCGTTTGGAGCAGAGTTAGTGGCTATGGTGATTTTGATGATGCTAATGATGCAAAAACAACAGTTAGAAACTTAGGATTTGGAGAAAATATTTTCCAATGGACAATTTCTAAAGGCAACTGTTCATCAACAGATTTAGTAACCATATTCAATAAGATTCCAGACAAAGCTTATGCTGGTACACCGCAGTACGACTTGTGTGAAGATTATACGGTCTTAAATGCTAACGACCCAACATCTGGAAGTGGAACTTGGTCAGTTGTTAAAGGTAAAGGTACATTTGACGATCCAACAAAATATAACTCTATAGTTAGAGATATAGGTTTTGGAGAGAATATCTATCGTTGGCAAGTCTCTTACGGAGAGTGTTCAACTGAAGATGAAATAGTCATTAAGAGTAACAAAGCTGAGGCTTATGCAGGTGAAGAGCAGGTGGTGTATAAACCGACTGCCACACTAAATGCAAATAATGTAGGAAAGCTAGGCGGCAGTTGGAGTGTTGTTGGTGAAAGTGAAGCAGAATTTGCAGATAGCAATGATTTTAACACTATCGTTACAAGTCTAAGCGAAGGAATAAACACTTTCCAATGGACAATAGATGTAGAGGGCTGTGTTGTATCTGACTTGGTAAGTATAGATTTCCGTCCAGTGCCAGATGCTAACTTTATTACAGATATTGATAAAGGTTGTTATCCACTTGATGTGATATTTACAAACTACTCTGTTGGTGGTTCGGTGTATATGTGGGATTTTGGTGATGGCACACTATCAGAAGATAGAAATCCTAAACATACTTATTATGAGCCAGGTAAATTTACTGTAACGCTTATTTCACCAGGTCCTGATGGTAAAGATGGATTATTTACTAAAGAGATAGTAGTTCACGACCATCCTGTGGCAGACTTTACAGTAAATCCAGAGGTGGTATATGTTCCAGGTGATAAAGCTCGTTTCTATGACCTATCAACAGATGCGGTGAGTTGGAGTTGGGATTTTGGTGATGGTACATTGTCAGATGAGAGAAATCCATCACATCAATATCAAGATGAGGGGCAATATTCAGTTCAACTGATTGTTACAAATCAGTTTGAGTGTGCTGATACTCTTTATATGAAAGATTTAATGACAGCAAAACCACAAGGATTTGTAACATTGCCTAATGCGTTTAAACCACGTCCAAGTGGAGGTACTGATTCATTTGACCCATCGTCAGAATATGTTGTGGTATTCAAACCTGCATATAGAGATGTGGATGAGTTTACAATGGAAATATTTAACCGTTGGGGACAAAAAATATTCCATACTAATGATGTGGATTTAGGTTGGGATGGATTTTATGAAGGCCAGCTTGCACCACAAGGAGTGTATGTATTTAAAATTTCTGGAAAATATATAAATGGAAGGGAATTTAGAGAAACAGGAAGTGTACTCCTAGTAAGGTAATATTTGAAATTACAGATATAAAA
>CAZHHH010000128.1:0-3521 GCA_964532085.1 uncultured Marinilabiliaceae bacterium | reverse complement strand
GAGAAACAGGAAGTGTACTCCTAGTAAGGTAATATTTGAAATTACAGATATAAAATATTAAAAAAAGTGTTGTGTTGTATGACTCTTGTGTGCTTATCACTTTATGTGTTAGGTGCATAAGAGTCTCTTTTTATGTATAAAAATATTTATGATTTTTTAAATAGTAAAAAGGTATCTTAAAACTAAATAAATCGTAGAAGAATCAAGAAACAGCCTATTGTATGGTTGATTATTAATAGAATTTTTAAAAAGAGTGATGAAGTTTAAAGGGGTTAGATATATTTTAATTATTTTATTAATCATTTTTCAGATGATTAATGAGTTTACAGTTGCACAAGATGTTTCTTTTTCACAAGTCTATTCTTCGCCAATATATTTAAGCCCGTCATTTGCTGGATATACAAATGGTGGTAGGCTAATAGCAAATTACAGAGACCAATGGCCTTCAATATCAAATACTTATAGAACTTATGCAGTCTCTTATGACCAATATATAAAGAAGTATAATAGTGGTGTCGGATTGTTGTTTCTGTGTGATAATCAGGGTGGTGGCCAGTTAGTTGCTCAAGATATAGGTCTGGTTTATTCTTATGAATTAGCAATAACTCGTAAACTGTTTTTTCGTCCTGGCTTACAATTCAAATATTCTGAAAGAAAAATAGACCCATCTCGTTTGTCGCAAGTTGGGCCTGAAGGAAATGAATTCCCTTGGATAAATGCAGAGTTTCCCATAGAGAAATTTAGAAAAATAGATGCTACAGCCTCTGGAATGGTTTATAATGATATGTTTTGGGTTGGATTTACTATGGACCATCTCGTAAAAAACAGCATTGGATTTACTGATATAGAAACCACAGTTCCTATTAAAACAGTTGTTTATGGGGGTGTTAAGTATATATATCAAAAAGAGGAGAGAGGTAAAGATGAGCAAAGTGCTTCTCTTGCATTTATGTATAGAAACCAAGGAGGATTTAATCAACTTGATTTAGGAGTGTATTGGTATGTAATTCCAATTGAAGCAGGGATTTGGTATAGAGGGTTGCCTGGCTTTAGTTCAAAAGGGCTCACTAACAATGATGCAATAGTTTTTAGTTTAGGTTTAAACTTGGGTACTACAATTCATTTAGCATATAGTTACGATCTATCTTTATCAGATTTAGCGGGTTATAGTGGTGGCGCCAATGAGTTTTCTATAATATATAGATTCTCAACCAATAGAGATAGACCAACTTATAAAGGCCCCATTCCGTGTAGAGAACCATCTGTAGATACAAGAATGTATAAAAACAGAAGAACTACTTTGTTTTAGAAAATAAATAGAGAAATTATTCAAAATTCTTATTAAACAATTTTTATTTTCTACTTATAAACTTATATTTGTTAACAGCTATAAAAAATAATTTAAAATAGCTGTAAATATAGTTGTAAATTATTCTACCAGATTTAATTTTTATTAAAATGAAGAACCTTTCATTAGTTATTAATTTGATATTAGCTGTAGCTATTGCATCATTATTTGTTATCGTATTGTCAGATGGTAAATCAGATGATTCTCAAGTCAGAGATCGCGGAAGAGTAGCCTCTGGTGATGCTAAAATTGTTTATATAAATACAGATTCACTTTTGATAAAGTATGAATATGCACGAGTTTTAAGTGATATTCTAATAAAAAAGGAAGAGTCTTCTAGAACAGACCTGAATGAGAGAGTTAGAGTATTTCAACAAGATATGAATGAGTTTCAAAGAAAACTGCAAAACAATGGATTCTTATCTTTAGAAAGGGCTCAAAACGAGGAGAGAAGATTGATAAACAAAGAGCAAGAGCTACAAGAACTTAACGAGAAGTTTATGAATGAGTTGATGCGTGAACAAGATAAGATGAATAGAGAACTAAGAGATACAATAACAATGTTCTTATCATCATATTGTGTAAAAACCTCTTATGAACTTGTGTTGAGCAACACTTTAGGTGATAATGTATTATTTGCAGAAAAAGACCTTGATATCACTGATGATGTTGTTGAAATATTAAATGAAAGATATAAGGCAGGGAAAAAGTAAAAGATAATCTTTAAAATATTTTTAGAAAAAGCTGGTTTAAAATCCGGCTTTTTTTATTTAGGATATAATTATGATGCAAAAAGAATTAAAACTTATAAGTAATTATCTCTCAAAACATCCAACTTATTTAGATGTGGATAAAATAAATCCTGATGCTAATATTGAGTGGACAGTTGTTGTGCCAGTCTATCGTGAGGAGGAGTATTTAGGCAGTATGATAGAGTCTCTTTTAGCTTGTGAAGAACCACAAAATAGAGGAGAACTTATTTTAGTTTTTAATAGTTCAGAAATTGATGGAGATGAGGTTTTGCAACAGCAAGAAAGAACTTTAAAAAGCATCAAAGAAACATTTGGAAATGAGCCAGCTGAATGGCTGAAAATTATTTATGTTGAAGCTTATAATTTGCCTAAAAAGCATTTTGGAGCAGGTTGGGCTCGTAAAATCGGGATGGATTTGGCAACAAAACGCTTTTCTGAAATTAATAAACCAAATGGATTGATAATAACATTAGATGCAGATTGCAAAGTTGAGAAAAACTATTTAATCGAAATCGAAAAATGGTTTAAAAATGAAGAGAATAATACTGCATCAATCTATTTTGAACACCCAATTTCTGGAGATGACTTTTCGGAAAATGTTTATGATGGAATTATAAAATATGAGCTTCATTTAAGATATTATTTGCAAGCTTTAAAATTGATAAATTTTCCTTATGCTTTCCATACAATGGGTTCGGCAATAGCTGTTAGAGCATTGGCTTATGCAAGAGTAGGGGGAATGCCTCGAAAACAAGCAGGTGAGGATTTTTATTTTTTACAAAAACTATTTCCACTTGGTGGATTTGGCGAGTTAAATACAACAACTGTATATCCATCCCCACGTGCATCGGATAGAGTGATTTTTGGTACTGGCGCTGCAATTACGGGGCATTTAGATGGAACAAATCAAGCAGATGAAACTTATAACTATGTCTCTTTTAAAGAGCTAAAAGTTCTATTTGATAGATATGGCGAGCTTTATGAGATGAAAAGTGATAAATATGAGGAGTGGACTTATGAATTGGCAGGGCCGCTCAGAAGTTTTTTACTGAACAATGACTTCTTTCCAGAAATTGATGAGCTAAAATCTATGTGTAGCACACAAGAGGTATTTGATAAACGTTTTTTTGAAATATTTAATGCTTTCAAAATTGTAAAATATCTAAACTACCTTGTAGAGCATTTTTATGATAAAGTGCCAGTATTTGATGCTGCAAACCAACTTTTAGAAGAGATAAACCAAGCAGATGAAGATGCATTTTTAGAAGAAGAGTTACTTATGATATATAGGAGTTTGGAGCGAAAATAAAAAAAACGTTGCACAATCTATATGCAACGTTTTTACCACAATTGTGGATTTATCTATTAAAATTGAATTGATGATTTACTATTGTTTCTATAAATTACTTCAACGCTGTTCT
>CAZHHH010000127.1:0-7035 GCA_964532085.1 uncultured Marinilabiliaceae bacterium | reverse complement strand
TAGAATAAAAGTTTTATACTAATAATGATTAATGTTTAATTTAATATTATCTTTATTAAGTTGTTTATGAGAGCAACTAATATTGATTCTATTAAATTAAATATTTATGAAAAGAATTGTAGGGTTTTTTGCTGTTTTTCTATTTTTATTGTTTACTAATACGATTTACTCGCAATCGTTGATAAAAGGAAAAATAGTTGATGCAGAGACTAATGAACCTTTAATTGGTGCTGCGATTGTTGTTGAGGAAACTAGTCAAGGTGTAACTTCAGACATTGAGGGGAACTTTTCTTTCCATCCATCAAGTGAAACGGGAGTTTTAAAACTTTCATTTGTTGGATATCAAGATTTAATGTTGCGCTTTGATGCTGCAAAGCGAAGTGATTTAGGTGTTGTGGAGCTAACATCTTCAACAATTGGCTTGACAGAAGTGTCTGTTATGGCCTCTTTGGGAGTTGCACGACGAACACCTGTCGCAATTTCTACTATTACACCACAGTTTATTGAGGAAAAGATGGGAACATTAGAGTTTCCCGAACTTTTAAAATCAACACCAGGAGTATATGCTACTAAAGGTCCGGGTGGATTTGGAGATTCTAAGATAAATATGCGTGGTTTTCAATCGCCCAACGTGGCTGTTATGGTTAACGGAATTCCTATGAATGATATGGAGTGGGGCGGTCTTTATTGGTCAAACTGGGCTGGACTGTCTGATGTTACTTCAATTATGCAAACACAGCGTGGACTTGGTGCTTCAAAAGTTTCTGCGCCATCGGTTGGTGGTTCAATTAATATTGTCACAAAATCCCTTGATGCCAAACAGGGTGGTTCGGTGTCGTATGCAGTTGGTAATGATGGATATAATAAGGTTGTATTTACTGTTTCAACTGGATTAAATGATAAAGGTTGGGCAATGACACTTTTGGGTGGTAAAACTTGGGGTGAAGGTTATGTACAAGGTGCAGATTTTGAGGGATATAACTACTTTGTGAATATTGCTAAAAAAATAAATGATAATCATCAATTGTCTTTTACGGCTTTTGCCGCACCACAATGGCATTATCAAAGAAATAGCAATGATGGTCTGTCTATTGTTGGTTGGCAACAGGTGAAAAAATATATGAAAGATGATAGTCCTTATAAGTATAATCCAACTTATGGTTTTGGACCGAATGGCGAAAGAAAATCATCTTCATACAATGAATATCATAAACCACAAATTTCATTGAACCATATTTGGAGCATAGATGAAACCTCTAATCTTAGTACTGCGCTTTACACCTCTTTGGGTAGAGGATATGGATATAGCGGTCAAGGTACAAGTGATTACTCTTCAGCTTGGTATGGTTCGAGCAATGGCACATTAAATATGGCTTTTAGAAATGATGATGGTACTTTTAATTATGCAAAAGTATATGATATCAATGCTGCAAGTGACCACGGTTCGGAGATGGTTATGTCAAAATCAAAAAATCATCATAACTGGTTTGGGTTGGTTTCTACTTATACCACAAGTTTGTGGGATGATTTTGATTTGTATGGTGGTGTTGATTTTAGATATTATCAAGGAATTCATACCAATGAGATTGTAGATTTATATGGTGGTGATTACTATATTGACCGTAACAGACGAAATGTTAAAGTAGCAAATAATTCAGCTGCAGGAACACTTGATTTTAATAATAAAAAATTGAGCGTTGGCGATGTGGTCTATAGAGATTATGATGGTTTCGTGATGCAAGAGGGCGCATTTGGTCAGATAGAATATAATAAGAATAAGCTGAGTTCTTTTGTTGCTGCATCTGTTTCAAATAGCAGCTATTGGCGATATGACAGATTTTATTATGACTCAGATAATTCAAAATCCACAACTGAACACTTTTTAGGATATACAGTAAAAGGTGGTGCAAACTACAACTTAAATATTTATCACAATGTATTCGCAAATGTTGGATATATCAGCCGTGCACCATTCTATTCAGGTGGTGTTTTCTTAAATTCTGCAGTTAGCAATGCTACAAATCCAAATGCTGTAAATGAGAAAATTTTCTCAATTGAGGCAGGATATGGTTTTAAAACAAGGTCGTTCAATGCTAATTTAAACTTATATCGAACAATGTGGATGGATAAAACAATGACTCGCTCTTATGATTTGAAAGATGGCACTAGGGCATCTATTAATATGGAGGGTGTTGATGCACTTCATCAAGGAATTGAGTTGGAAGTTGTTGCCAAACCGTTAAGCTGGTTAGATTTAACAGGAATGTTGTCGATTGGTGATTGGCGTTGGAATAGTGATGCTACTGGTTATTTTTATAATGATACAGGACAGCCAATTGCAAATGCTGATGGTGATGTAGCGTCTGATATTGGCGCGGCAGACCACGCTTCAATGACTTTGAATTTGAAAGATGTAAAAGTTGGTGGCTCGGCTCAAACTACGGGTGCAGTTGGGGCAAGAATTAAGTTGTCTAAAGATTTGAGAGTTGGTGCAGATTATAACCTGTTTTATAGAAACTTTGCTGATTGGTCATTCAGTAGTAATGATTTGATTTTGAATGGTGAAAAAACGTATGAAAGTCCTTGGGAAATACCGGGTGCAAGTTTAGTTGACGTTTTTGCAAGCTATGCTTTCCCGATAGGTAGTACAAGAGCAATACTTTCTGGAAATGTGAACAACTTGCTTAATCAAGAATATATTGCAGATGCTTATGATGGTGCAAGTCACGACTGGGACACTGCATATCGTGTGTTTTATGGCTTTGGCAGAACATACAGTATTCGTCTGAAAATTAATTTCTAATTTTAAAAATAAGATACTATGAAACTATATATATTCTTTATTTTATCGTTGTTTTTGTTCATCTCTTGTGAATATAACGAGGTGAATTTTAAGGGACTTGACGAAATGTCTCTTCCTTCTGATGTTAAACTTTTGGAATATACTCTGACTGAGGCTGATTATTCTGCAATATCGGGTTATGCAGTAAATAAAAATATTGCAACAGAAAAGGGAGAAGAAGTTGCAACTGAGTTGGCTAACTTAAAAAGCAGTATGAGGTTTTCTCAAACTCTGCCTGCATCTCTCTATGTTCCTGAGTTTTTACAAGCCAAATGGTATAGTGCTGACAATGGCTCATCTGTAAAAGTTGCATTTAATCAAGTTGAATCATTACCAGCATATCTAAATGATTTTCCTAATGAAATTAGCTATGTCGTTTCTACAGCAGATTATCAAAATGTGTGGAGTGTAGAAGGAGTGCGATATTTTTCACCAGCAAAGTCATTTGATAAATATGCAACAGCTATTTTATCATCTCAATTTGCCGATGCAGAAGATGGCGAAATAAAAATTGTTGAGTATAACTATTCACAACAAGAGCCATCGGGCTTTGTTGACCCTGTTGCTACTTCTATTGATGAAAATTTTGAATCCATAACAGCCAATCAAAAAGTTAATTTGGACGGATGGGTGAATTTTGCTGAAAAAGGTGATTTGTATTGGGAAGGAAAAACATATAGCGGAAATTCCTATCCACAATTTTCTGCATTTGGTGCAGATGGTGAGGCTATTGCGTGGCTGATATCGCCCAAGGTTAATTTGGGAAATTCTGAAAATCCAAAATTGAAGTTTGATGTAAATCTTGGATTTTATGCTGGCGAATGTTTAGAAGTATTGATTTCTGATGATTTTAATGGTGATGACCCAACTGAGGCAACTTGGGTGGATTTAACTTCACAATTTGCATTTTTTAATGTGGGAGGTTCATATACCAATTTATATTTAGCGGGTGCAGCTGATTTGAGTAGTTATAAAGAGGCTCCTGTTTATGTAGCTTTTAAATATAACGGAGATAAGAATGCAGGAACTACAACAACATATCAAATTGATAATGTAAAAATTGGTGATAATGCTATTGTTAGTAAAATATCAGTTTTTGCAGAGAATTTTTCATCAGACCTTGATAATTGGACTTCTGTAAATTTAAGAGGTGACAAAGCTTGGAAAGTATCTGAATATGGAGGTGCAAAAAGAGTGGAAATGTCAGCTCATAATACAGAAGGAGAGCAGGATGCGTGGATTGTTTCAAATTCAATATCTCTTCCTGATGATGATGTTATTCATCTTTCACTAAAAGGAGTTGTTGGACATAAAAATGCAGAGTGTCTATCAGTTCTTGTATCAAATGATTATGTTGATAATGTTGAAGATGCAACTTGGACAGATGTTACTGAGCAATTAAATCTTCCAAATCAGACAAGTGGATTTAGTCCGATAGTAAGTTTTGGTTCAGCTTCTTTGAGACATTTTAAAGGAGAAAATATAAATATTGCATTGAGATATTCAGGTGAAGCACCTGATAAAACAACAACTTACCAAATTTATGGAGTTGAAATAAATCAACTTACAACACCTCAGCTAACAGGTGTAGGTAAATTAAAATCGTCCAATACAACAGAAGTTAGATATGCAATCTATTCTAAAAATGGAAGTAATTGGAATGTTGTTAATAATGCTGTTATTTTAAATGAAGAAGATTATAATCAGTTAGGATTCAGCTATTTTGGAACAAATAATCCATCTCTGAATTATCTACCAAGATTTTTATCTAACAAATATCCTTATGCAGTAGATGAAGATGTAAAAGCAGTTTTATATTTCAGCGGCAGCACCACAACTTTAGCAGTTGATGAATATATTTATGATTCTGATGTTTGGGAAAATAACTCCGGAGTTGTTGAGGTTGTTGAGCAGTTTGTAAAAACCAATGGTGTGTGGGTTTGGGACCCAAGTACGGTTATAAATCTTCCGCCAATACGAAATGATGAGTATATTATGGAATATTATCAAGCTGCAACTGATTGGGTTTGGGAAAATATTGACAAAGCAGAATTAGGAGTGGAGGAGAAAGGACAAGGATATGTAACAAGCTTTGGTAACAATGATTACTATACAGGCTGTTCAGCATTTTATAACAATGTGGATATGCGTGTTGGTAAAGCACGAGAGCAATATCCTGCAGGTTTTGAAGGTCTCTCTGATGAAGAGGGCTTGGCTCTTATGGAAGAGCGATTAGCTCAGGTTATGGGAGAAGTATTGTCAATTATGCATCCTGATGCAAAGCCAATTGATGGCGTTGAAGTAACTTATACCGTAAATATGGGACTGTTTTATTCAGCTCAAATTTCAGATATAACTCATTCAATTGTTTATAAAGTTGTTGGTGACGGCAAATTTGAGTGGGTGAGTGGCCCAACCTTGATTGAATAAATTTTATTAAAATATAATTGTGGGCATATTGATGGTTTTATATCACGATATGTCCACTTTTTATATAATAAATTCCGCATTGTTAGTTCTTTGTTTATCTAATTTTACGATTGAATTAAAATTAGATAATTATGATAAAAATTTACAACGCATTTTTCTTATTTGTAGCTCTCCTTTTGTTTGGGACTACTCTTTATTCTCAAGAACCTGTTCACGATCCATCTACAATTATAAAGGGGGATGATAATCGATACTATGTTTTTTCAACAGGAGATGGTGTTTATGGGTTATCTTCTACCAACCCGAATTTTACCAATTTTAAAGAAGAACCAACCCCATTAAGCAAAACCAATTATCCCAGTTGGATTGATTCTTATGTAACCAACTTTGAAGGTAACTTTTGGGCACCGGATATTATTTATATGAATGGGTATTATTACCTATATTATTCTGCATCAAGCTTTGGCACGTCAAGGTCTGTAATAGGTGTAACTCGTACAGAATCACTCTCTTCTCCAAATTGGCAAGATCAAGGTATGGTTGTATATTCATCGGGAGGTCGTAGTGAAATAAATGCAATTGATCCAGCATTATTTAAAGATGATGATGGAAAAATATGGATGTCTTATGGCTCTTTTCACGGCGGAATTGGTATAATAGAGATAGACCCAAATTCAGGAAAAACCATAGGAGGATTATCTCATTTAGTTGGTGGGAATCATCAAGATTATGAAGCACCATTTATAATGAAAAATGATGGATATTACTATCTATTTATAAATCGAGGAAAATGTTGCGATTTGCTAAAAAGTACATACTATGTTACTGTTTATAGAGCTTCTAGCGTGACAGGACCATATAGCGGAGCAAGAACTTTTTTAACTTCGCAAAATGGAAATATTGTAGGACCAGGGCATATTGGGTATAATGAAAATACGCTCTCTTTTCACTATTATGATGGTTTTAGCAATGGATATCCTCGACTTTTTACAACTACCCTTTCGTTTGAAAATGGTTGGCCTGTAGCTGGAGACTTGGGTGTTGAATTTGGACGAGTAAATGGAAAATACGCTTTAATTGCAAAACATAGTAATAAAGCAATGACGCTTGAAGATTTGCCTCCTATAAATGGTGTAAATATAATGCAAAGCGAATATATATCTGATGATACACAGAAATTTATAATTACAAATGAAGAGGGTAATTGGCACTCTATAAAATCTTTGGCAAACAATGAAGTAGCACTAGATGTATTTGAAATCTCTCAAGATGACGGTGCAAATATAAATTTGTGGGAATATTGGGGTGGAGCTGGTCAGCAATTTGCCTTAATGAAAGAGGGAGAAGATGAGTATAGATTAATAAACAGAAATAGTAATAGATGTGTTGATGTGGCAAATGCATCGCACAGTGATGGTGCAAATATATTGCAATGGGGATGCTTCAAAGTGGCGCCTCAGCAAACTTTTAAACTGATAAATTTAGAAGCAACTTCAATTGAAAATTTCAATATGGAAGATGTTGATATTTATCCAAATCCATCAAATGGAATTTTTACCATAAAAATAGATTCACCAAATGGGCATATTCAATTGTTTAATGGAATGGGGGATCTTGTCTTTGAAGATTATGTAACAGATTCTTATAAGGTGGTTAATTCTGGATTGAAATCAGGAATTTATATTGTGAAAATAACTACAGAAAAAGGTGTTAGTTCAAGAAAGTTAATAATAAAATAGAATTTAGTTTTTTAAATTATCAGG
>CAZHHH010000126.1:0-7036 GCA_964532085.1 uncultured Marinilabiliaceae bacterium | reverse complement strand
TTCTCTTAATACCTCAAGACATTATGCCCGATTCGATAAGAATGGCACACTTCGTTGAAGTCACATCATCCAACTTCCTGTTCGGATGGATTGTCGTATTTATCTTGAATTATCAACGCCCTCTCAAAGGGCAAATAGGCGCTAAAGGCTATTCCTAATTAGAGCTTTGGCAATAAACAATAGGAGCACATTGCATGGATAAAGCAATTGAAGTTCCTCGGGCCCAAGTTAATTTCTTCAGACTGGACAGGCACTGTTTGTCACGGCGAGCCGACGCGCCTGATCCGGCTTACATCGCATCTCGCATATGCGGAGCACAAGCCCAGAAAGCCTCAGGATAAATCAGCCCCCATGAGAGGTCAATCGAACACATGGTGGATACGGCAGTCCACATGGTCCAACAGGTCAACGGGCTCGACCTTAAGAACGTCCGAATAGCATTGCTAAGATCACAGGAGCGATGACGTACAGGGAAGGATTCTCGCGCCAAACGTCGAAGATTGTCGCCGGATACAGAGGACATGAGGAGGGCACTTATGAAATCACGAAACACACCCGTGCTTTCGCTTGCATTATTCTTAGTCTGTTGTCTCATGCTGACTTGCCCGATTCAAGGCGCCGGAGCTTCTGAAACCCGCCTGATAGTAGACCAGGTCGGACGAGAGGTTGTCATCCCTAACACCGTAAACCGGATAATCACGACATGGCAGCCGGCAACCTGTATGGTATTTGCCGTAGGAGGCCAGTCTAAGCTGGTAGCCGCCGATTGCGCCTCTTTGCAGAGTGATTTTCTGACTCAAGTTCATCCTCCTGTCGCCAGGCTGCCTAAGATCGGCTGTAAGAGCCGCGGCTTAAACGTTGAGCAAATGATAGCATGCAATCCCGATGTTGTCATTTTGTCTGAAGGCAAAGATTCCGCCCATGTCATAGACCAGTTAGCATCCATGGGGATACCTGCTCTTATTCTGGTACCGGAAGACCTGGAGAAAATGAAAGAAGCAGCATTCATCCTAGGCGACCTTCTGGGTTGTGAAGACCAAGCAGGAAGACTCATCGCTTACTATGATGAGAAGCTGGCAATGCTCAACCGAAACCTGAAGGATGTCCCTTCGGAAAATCGTCCCCGCGTTTACCTGGCAGGCGCTCATGGAATGCTGTCAACGTGTTCAAGAAACATGTATCAGCACTTCATCATTGAGCAAGCAGGCGGCGTCAATGTAGCAGAAGAGCTGGAAGGACACTGGAACAGGATCTCTGCGGAACAGTTGGTCAAATGGAACCCGGATGTCATTGTCTCTGTAATATACTCCCCCTCGGGAACGCCTGACATGATCAAGAGCAACCCGCAACTTGCGAGCGTCAATGCTGTTTTGGACGAACGCGTTTATTTATTCCCGTCGAACCTTGAACCATGGGACTACCCTGAGCCCAGATCCATTCTGGGGATGATTTGGCTTGCGAAAATCCTTCATCCTGATGTCTTTATGGATCTGGATGTCTTAGAAGAAGCAGATGCTTTTCACAAAGAGTTTTTCGGGCATACGTTTATAGAACTCGGGGGTGAATTGGACCTCCCGACAGAGAAGGCTTCGCAGGAGTTCTAGGAATGAAAAACAGCCTTAAACTATTGCTTGCCGCATGCTTTGTGGTAGTTGTCTTCCTGACTTCAATGATATGCGGAAGATATCCTATAGGACTTGAGGACATACTGACATTTCTATCGGCAAACCATTCCGGCTTGAGGTTTCAAGAACCGGCTGTCAATGTCCTATACCATATTCGCTTGCCCCGTATCCTTCTTGCTATGTTAGTGGGAGCGTCTTTATCAATGTCAGGCACATTGTTTCAAGGCATGTTCCGCAACCCCCTCGTATCCCCGGACATTCTCGGCGTCACATCAGGATGCTGCTTTGGGGCGGCCCTCGGCATACTTTATCCTGGGAGCAGCCCTCTCTTTGTTCAGTTGCTGGCTTTCTCATTCGGTATTCTGGCTGTGATTCTTACATATACTATAGCCTCACTTAGCCGAGGACAACGTGTAGTCATGTTGGTGCTTGCCGGAAGCGTGATTTCCGCTTTCTTTTTTGCAGCCCTATCGTTCCTGAAGTATATTGCAGATCCTTATGAGCAGCTGCCTGCTATTGTCTTTTGGATAATGGGGGGATTCCACAGGGCGTCCTGGGATATGATACGAAGCCTCCTTTTCCTGCTCATTCCCTGTATGGTATTTCTGATTCTGACTTCATGGCGCCTGAACGTCCTTTCTTTGGGAGATGAGGAAGCAGTCTCACTTGGAGTAAATGTGAAGTTACTTCGTCCCATTCTGATCATAGTAGCTACTCTCATGACTTCCTGCTGTGTAAGTGTATCAGGGACTGTTTCTTGGGTAGGACTGGTTATCCCTCATATAGCTCGCCTTATCGCCGGGGTTGACCACGATACTTCCATGCCCATGTCAATGCTTTTAGGATCTGGTTTTATTCTGCTTGTAGACGACCTTGCTCGGACAATGACTGCTGCTGAAATCCCGATTAGCATACTTACCTCAGCTATCGGCGCTCCGTTTTTCGCATATCTGTTAATAAAGGAAGGACAGAGAAGTGCCTGGAGATAATGGTGGCTGTATTGAAGTAAGCAATCTCCGTTTCAGTTACGCCCAAAACTGTGTGATTAAAGACTGTTCCTTTCATGTTTCAAGAGGAGTATTCTGCTGCCTTCTGGGACGTAACGGGTCAGGGAAAAGCACTCTATTACGCCTGATAAACGGAACCCTCCAGCCTGATTCAGGCCGGGTTATTGTAGACGGAATGGATGTCCACCACACACAACGAGCGATTACCGGCAAGACATTGGGATTCGTTCCGCAGAAGCATAGCCATGTTTTCCCTTACAGGGTCCTGGACATAGTGGTAATGGGCAGAACCCCACACTTAGATGTCTTCAGCAGACCCAGCAGGAAAGATTACTTAATTGCAGACAGGGCTTTGGATAGAGTGGGCATCTCACACCTCAGAGACCGAAGTTGCGCGGAAATAAGCGGCGGAGAGGAACAGCTCGTCTTCATAGCGCGGGCTATTACACAAGAAGCTACCTACTTTCTTCTTGATGAACCCACATCTCACCTGGATTTCGCAAATCAACACATGATACTTGATACAATACGAAGACTTGTAAAAGAACAGAAGTGCGCAGCAGTTGTAGCCATGCACGATCCTAATCTCTCTTTACGGTTCGCAGACCATGTAGTAATGCTGGATAACGGGACTATTATCCACGAAGGACCGACAGAAGAAGTCATGACAGAAGATAACCTGGAACAGCTTTATGACATCAAGATAAAAGTCGCTGAACTGGGAGGAGGCGAGAAATGCATCCTGGCTTGTTGAACCCCCAAAAAGCCCGCCTTCCCGACCCCTACACATGTCCGGAATCTGTAAGATCCTACTTGATTATTAGGGTTTACGAAAAAAGTAGGCTGATTAACACTGGAGATTAGCAACAACTCGGCTATGACCCAGACACAACTTAGCTACAGCTCAGCTACTAGGAACCTGCAGGTTTCTTCGAATAAAGTCTTCTCCCAGTCATGTCTGTTATACGTGTGATCCGCGCCTTCAATTATCACTGATTCAGCGCGTTCTCCCAGAGCCTCGTAATAACGGTGAGCAGTTGAAACAGGGACGGTCTCGTCCTCTCGGCCGTGGACAATCAGAGTCTTCCCTTGAAACTCTGCAATCTCTTTATAAGTATCCCAACGTGTCAAATCATCATAAAAGTCGGGATTTAGCCATAAACCACCTATATCGTAGCAACCTCTTTCATCGCAAAATGCAGCTCCATCCGCTTTCTTCGCGTGAAATATAGTCTTCATGATTTCAATATCCGCAGCTGACCAGAGGACTAATGTCTTTACGTCATGGGGGGTTCTACCTGCCACAACAGAGGCTACAGCCCCACCCATACTCAGCCCGAGAAGTCCGATTCGCTGAGGATCCGTTGTAGGCAGAGAGCACACATAACTAAGTATTGCCTCTCCTTCCCTGACTTCCCCGGAGAAGGTCATCTCTTCAAAATCACCGTCGCTCTCCCCTGAACCGCTGAAATCAAACCTGGCAACTGCGATACCTTTCCCACACAATATCCTGGAGAACTTTACAAACATACGGTGTGGCTCCAGCTTATGCCCGGTAAACCCGTGGAACATGATGACTGTGGGAAACACGTCCCCTTCTTCGGGCCGGTGAAACATCCCGCGCAAGATCTTTCCCCCAACTTCCAATTCCATTGCCTGCTGCAGCTTCCTAACTGCTCGCTGCACCATTATCACCTTCACTTCCATAGTCTCCGCAAGAACCTGGAACATTCCGTCGCTTTCTTACTTGATTTAGCTGGGCTATGATGTCTCTATCCGCGAAAATACCATCGCCATTGAGTCCTCGTAAAGTATTATCCGTCCTAAGTCCCTTTTCCTCTAAGTATGAGTTCATTAGTTTTCACGCATTTTCCGAAGTCTCGGGTGGCCCTGCACGGTACGTACACTTTCTGGAACCGGCGATTACTCATAGTGATCTGCTTAGAAGTCTTTTGAATTCCTTGAGCACGCACATCCCCAAAAAGGGAAACGAAGGAAGATAGTAGAATGTTAATAATCAACCGGATTGAAATCTACATTCGATTTAGTGAGAAAGAATCGCCTAAGACAGGAGGGTGTTGATTGTGAGAAACCTCATCAGCTCTGCATTGAAATCGCACGGCGCTGATTATGTTGAAATTCGCATTGAAGACCACGAACGGACCAGAATCTCTTTCCGCGGCAAGCAGGTGGATGAGCTCTCCACTGCACATTCAATAGGAGGATGTGTCCGCGCATTGGCCGGCGGTGGGTGGGGATTTGTGTCTTTCAATGATATCGAGAATCTCCGAGATCATGTGAAGCTTGCCGTAAACCAGGCAAGACTCGTTGGAAATAGCGGAGCCATCCTCGCTCCCACAGAACCGGTGGAGGACTTTGTTGCTCCAGAGCTTGTCAAAGACCCCAGGGAAATCAGCCTAATAGAGAAAAAAGCCCTGCTTGAAGACTACAACAACATCATGTTGGGCTACAGTCCGAAAGTGCAAACGACCAGCGTCGCTTATGTGGACAGGTACTCAAAGAAGTATTTCGCTAACTCAGAAGGTACATTCATTGAACAAGAGTATTGCGATGTCGGCGCCAATTTCACTTCAATCGCCAGGGACGGTGATAATGTCCAGCAAATGTTTACCACAGCAGGAGGGATAACCGGATTTCAAGCAGTGGAAGGGTTACACGAAGATGTCAGAGATGTAGCCAGACGGGCAGTGGAATGTTTGGACGCAAAGCCTGTAAAAGGTGGTCAGTATACTGTAATTCTTGATCCTGCGCTTGCAGGAGTATTCGTTCACGAAGCTTTCGGCCATTTAAGCGAATCTGACTTCATCTACGAGAACGACAGGATGCGCGACATTATGGTGCTGGGCAAGCAATTCGGCGCGCCTATTCTCAATATCGTAGATTCCGCAGCTCTCCCCCGGCAAAGAGGATCATACAAATATGATGACGAGGGAGTCCCTGCATCTAAAACCTATCTAATAAAAGACGGTATCCTCGTTGGGAGACTGCATTCCCGGGAGACCGCCGGAAAGCTGAGAGAGACACCTACAGGGAACGCCCGCGCCGTTGATTACCGGCATCGGCCCATTGTCCGCATGACCAATACTTTCATTGAAAACGGTACCTCAAGCTTTGAAGACATGATCTCTTGTATAGATGAAGGCATCTATGCAATTGACGCATACGGTGGTCAAACCACTATGGAAATGTTCACTTTTAGTTCAAGAGAGGCATTCATGATTCGCAACGGCAAAATTGCAGAACGCGTCCGCGATGTGGTATTGACCGGAAACGTCTTTGAGACCCTAAAGAATATTGATGCCATAGGGGATGATCTGAAGATTTGCGGCGGCGGAACCGGGGGGTGCGGGAAAGGTGGCCAATGGCCTCTACCCGTCTCTGACGGTAGCCCGCATATAAGGATTAGAAACGTGGTTGTAGGAGGTAGGTAGCAATGGAGAGTTTGCTTAAGAAAGCTGTGGGGCACGCCGACGCGGCTGAGGCATATTGCATCAAAAGCGAAGAGATTCCGGTATCATTCGAAGCAAACAGGCTGAAGCGCCTGGAAACTAAGAAGACTACCGGATGCGCCCTACGCATCATCAGGCAAGGACGAATCGGGCTGGCTGCATCTACAATAATAGACGGTGCCGGAGAGGACGACCTGGTTAGAAAAGCTGTGGAATCATCAGAAATCGGTGAAACAGCCAAATTTGACTTCCCAGGGCCTAAACCGCAGGACTCCGCGCGGTCCACACCTCGGACATATGACCCGTCTGTTATAGAAATACGCGCCGACGAGCTCGTGGATATCGGCAGGAACATGATAAGCGTGATAACTGACTATGATCCTGATATTCGGTGCGACGCGGAGCTCACGCGCGGCATCGAAGAAATTACCATAGCCAACTCCGGTGGAGGCGGAGGCGCTTACCGGAAAACAGTGCTCTTTGGCTCACTCGCAGCAACAGCTATCGATGGTAACGATATACTTACCGTCTACCAAGGCATAGGCTCATGTCGCAATGCCCTCGACTTTCAGAGTCTTGCCGGAGAAATCGTGGAGGTATTGAAACTTGCCAGAAGAATAGTGCCTGCTGATACCGGTCAAATGCCTGTTCTTTTTACTCCCCGGGGCATCATGCCGCTTCTCTTGGCTCTTAGGGCCGGATTCAACGGCAAGACAGTCTTCCAAGGCGCATCGCCTTTAGCAGGAAAGACAGGCCTAAAAGCCTTTGATTCCAGGCTCTCAATATATGACGACGCTACCTTGGATTATGCTGTTCAGAGCTCGCCTATAGACGGGGAAGGCGTCCCTACACAACGAACTCCGCTTGTTGAAGAAGGAAGAGTAAAGCACTTCTATTACGATCTTCAGACTGCGGGATTGATGGGAACGGAAAG
>CAZHHH010000125.1:1327-7078 GCA_964532085.1 uncultured Marinilabiliaceae bacterium | reverse complement strand
TGAACACTACGCTGTGTGCTTGGGTTACAAAAAAATCTTGATGACTTTCCCCCACGCTGAAGAAATCAAGGCCAGCTTGTTCTGCCAATTTGGCCAACTCTATAATTTCCTGTATCCTCTGCACGGCTGGAATACGTACGCCCGTGTTAGGGTCAGGCATATGGTCGCCCAAGGTGTAAATTCCAAACTCCATACCGTTATCAGGGTTTATCCCGTACTTTTTCATTCCTTCTTTTTCCATAATTTATTTACTCTTCTTTATTTAAGACTCTGGTAATTCTAATGTTTTTTATATCGATATATATAAATAAGATAGCATCATTCAGCCTCTATTCTTGTAAAGATAAGTTTAATACTATACATTTGTAACTAATTATATAATATTTACTAATAACATAAAGGATAGTGAAGTATACAAGTGAATCTTGTCAACAGGCACAACGAGCCATTCGTGACACCTTAGATATTGTAGGTGGCAAGTGGAAATTGGTGCTTATAGCCATACTCCGCGACAAAACTATGCGGTTTAATCAGCTTGCTAGGGAAGCGGGAATCTCACCTCGTATTCTTTCTAAAGAATTGGAAGAGTTACAGCTGAACGGCTTAGTCCATCGGGAAGTACAAGATACTAAACCAATAACTGTTGAGTACAGCTTGACCCCTTATTCCGAAACACTGAACGAAGTTTTGGATGCGTTGGAACATTGGGGAACGAAACATCGCAAATATCTTTTTGACAAGTAATTGTGGGAAAGATGGAGGTGGAAAAGTATAGATTTATTTTGTAAGAGTATTTGTTTAAGGATTATAAATATGATTAAGTTACAGCATATAATATAAGTTTTTTGTTAGACGGATTTAGTTAGATGTTTGATTTTTTTTAGTAGTTTTAAATAATATATTTTTAAGATTGTAGTCTAACTACTAAGCTGTAAAATATTTATAATTAACCACAAACATTTAATTCAAACATTATGAAAAAAAGATTATTTTTAGCCTTAGCAATTATTTTTTCTGTTGTAAGTTTATACTCACAGAATGGGTTCAATCTAAAGAGTTTGCATCTCTTTCCAGAGGGGGAGCTAGTAGATAGTTCAAATATAACTGTTACTTTTAGACCATTTTATCTAAGTGCTCAAATTACAAATGTTGACTTTAGAGAGTTTTGGGATTTTGTGAAAGCTAATCCTGATAATGAATTAAAATGGGTTGAAATGCCCAAATTATCTGATGACAATTCAAAGCCACAACCAACAATTAAAAAAATAAAATATTCAGATATAGCAACAATTTCATTTAACCAAGAGAATTGGCCAAATGAAAATTATTTTTATTCTGAAGAATATAATTATAGTCCGGTTATAGGAATATCAAGTGATTTGAAATTCTATTTTTGTGTGTGGTTAACTGATAGACTACATAGTAATTCGTCAGATAGCGAAGTTAGTTATTCATCCAATTATTATATACCATCAGAATATCAATTAGAATATGCTAGTAAAATTGAACCGTCGTTTTTTGCTGAAGATGAGTGTGGTTTTAGAGTAGCGATAGCTAAATGAAGGTATTAGAATAACGGTTCAAAATATTATTATTAGTTCAACCCATTACGGCAAGTGGGTTGATGTGATAACTCAGATATATATCAAGATATTAATCTGTTTCTAAGTGTCCAATCCCAATGCGGAACTCAAACGACAAAGAAGTTAAAGAAACAATTATGAATAGTGACTCTAAACTTGGTTCTGTTGTTTGTTATTTACCTAGTAATTATTAATTTTAAACCTTTGTATTATTCATAACTTTGTTTTAAACCCTCGTTATTTAAAAAAGAATTTATGTTATTTAACTCCATAGATTTTGCTATATTTTTACCCTTAGTCTTCATATTGTACTGGTTGGTATCTAAGTATAGTCTAAAAATATCGAACATATTAATTGTAGTTGCTAGTTTTATTTTTTATGGGTGGTGGGACTGGAGGTTTCTGTTCTTAATATTGATAAGCATTCTTATAGATTATTTTATAGGACTTTGGATAGACAGAACAGAAAAAAAAGGAAAACGCAAGCTGATTTTATGGATTAGCATTACTGTAAACCTAGGTATATTAGGTTTTTTTAAATATTACAATTTTTTTATAGATAATTTTCACACTCTTTTTTCTTTCTTTGGTAGTGAGATTAAGATAAACTCTTTGAATATTATTTTGCCTGTTGGTATTAGTTTTTATACTTTTCAAACATTAAGTTATACTATTGATATTTATCGCCGTAAATTAAAACCAACAAAGGATTTTATTGCGTTTGCTGCATTTGTAAGTTTTTTTCCTCAGCTTGTGGCAGGTCCTATCGAAAGAGCCACTAATTTATTACCTCAATTTCAAAAGACAAGAAGATTTAAGTATGATAAGGCAGCTGACGGAATGCGACAGATATTATGGGGATTATTCAAAAAAATTGTTATTGCTGATAATGCTGCAATTTATGTTAATCAGGTTTTTGAAAATTATCCAGATTATAATGGAAGCACTCTTTTATTAGGTGCCACATTTTTTGCTTTTCAAATTTATGGTGACTTTTCTGGTTATTCTGATATTGCAATCGGAACAGCACGCTTATTTGGAGTTGACTTAATGCGTAATTTCCATTTCCCATATTTTTCAAGAGATATTGCAGAGTTTTGGAGACGCTGGCATATTTCACTATCTACTTGGTTTAGAGATTACTTATATATTCCTTTAGGCGGGAGTAGGGGTAGTAATTGGATGAAAATAAGAAATACTTTTATTATTTTTATAGTCAGTGGCTTCTGGCACGGTGCCAACTGGACATTTATTGTATGGGGAGCGTTAAATGCACTATATTTTCTACCATTGTTATTAACTAATAGAAATAGAAACAATCTTACCAATATTGCTCAAAACCGAGTTCTGCCAAATCTAAAAGAGTTTTTTCAAATAGGTGTTACTTTTTTATTAACAGTGTTTGCTTGGATATTTTTTAGAGCTGAGAGTGTTAATTATGCTTATAAATATATTATTCATATTTTTAATCACACTCTTTTTTCAAAGCCTGAAATTATTACGAGTGCACTAGGTAATTATGTATTGCCTGAAATTATTATCTTATTAATACTAAGTTTTGTAATAATAGAGTGGGTAGGTAGAGATAATGAGTATGCGATTGAAAAAATTGGAATCAAATGGAATTGGATATTTAGATATGCGTTTTATAGTATTTTGATTGTTACAATACTTCTGTTTTCTGGCGAAGATCAACAATTTATTTATTTTCAGTTTTAAGTTATGAGAAAATTTGCGAGTAAAATATTTTTTTTCATTCTATTTGTAATAATAGTTTTGGGTTTAATCGACTTTGGATTCTCTAAATTTTTGAAAATAACTACTATTGCACAGGGAGAATATGAAGTGTGGAATGATATATATACTAGTAATGCAGATTGTGAAATTGCGATATATGGTTCTTCAAGAGCGTGGGTTCATATTGATCCAGAAATTTTGTCAGATTCTCTAAATAAAAAAGCTTATAATTTTGGACTAGATGGGCATAGCTTTTGGTTACAGTATCTTCGCCATAAAGAATATCAAAAACATAATAAAAATCCGAAAATAATTATACAATCAGTAGATATATTTACTCTCGAAAAAATTGAAATACCATATAATTTTAATCAGTTTCTTCCTTATATGTTGTTTAATAAAAATGTTAAATATTATACAAAGCCATATAAATATTATAGTGAAATAGATTTTTATCTGCCGCTAGTAAGGTATCGGGGAAAATATATAGAACTTATTAAGGGTCTAGAGAATGTTATTTCAGGTGATTACAAAGTGCCCTTTCGTCAAAAAGGATTTAAGGCTGTTGATAAACATTGGGGAGGCGATTTTGAAAATGCAAAAGCCAAGAAAGATTACTATAAAATTGATTTAGACAAGAATGTAATAAGTTTATTTGAAACTTTTATTCAAGAATGCAAATCCGAAGGAATAGAGTTAATACTTATTTATACGCCTGAACACATTGATGGGCAGAAGTATATGTTAAATAGACAAGATGTAATTGATATTTATAAAGATTTAGCTGTGAAATATGAGTTGCTATTTATCGATTATTCAGATGATAATATCTGTTTAAATAAAGATTTGTTCTATAATGCTACGCATTTAAATAGAAAAGGGGCAGAGCTTTTGTCAAAAAAGATAGCTAATGATTTAAAACATAGATAGATTAATAAAATGTTTTTGTTGTTTTAAAATTTAATTTAAAATATTTGTTTGTGATACAGTTAGTAAACAATTACGGATTTAAGTGGAAGAATAGAGATGGGATTTGGTTTAAAGGCTATATTTTTGATGAAAACCAAATCAAATCTGAAGATACTATTTTTTCAGAACTCGGAAAAATTCAAACAAAAGAAGATTTAAAGATTTGGCTGGCTGATGCTAATGGTTGTTTCTCTTTAGTAATTAGTAAAGAAAATGTCACTTATTTTGCCGTTGATCATATTAGAACTTTTCCAATATTTTATACAATTGATAATGGAAATCTTGTAGTTACAGATGACCCAGTTATGGTCTTTAAATCTACTAAAAAAATCAATGCTTTGGCTGCGCTTGAATTGGAGGCAGCAGCTTATGTGACAGGAAATAGAACGTTGTTTGATGGTGTTTATCAAGTTCAAGCAGGCGAATTAATAGAATATCGAGATAATAAAAAAGATTGTAGTTTTTATTCAGATTTTATAGTTGAAACTATAAATAATTCAAAGTTTGATATACTTCAACAAAGTCTTGAGATAGAGTTAAATGAGACTTTTGAGAGATTGGTAAATTCGCTAAATGGTCGGCAAGCAGTTGTTCCCCTAAGTGGAGGTTATGATTCTAGACTTATTGTTACAATGTTAAAAAAGTTTGAATATAATAATGTTATAACATTCACTTATGGACGAAAAGGTAATTTTGAACTTGCAAACTCTCGCAAATCTGCAGAAAAGCTGGGGTATCCTTGGATATTTATCGAGTATGATGAGGATATAATAGATGGCTTTATAGATGAACAAATATTTAAGGAGTATGTCCATTTTGCAGGAAAAGGAAGTTCTATGTTTTTTATGCAAGATTATTTTGCTGTAAAATATCTGCACGAGAACAAATTAATTGAAAAAGATTCAGTATTTATTCCTGGACATTCTGGTGACTTGCTAGCAGGAAGTCATTTAAGAAAAACGATGAAGGAGGGAATAGGTAATAAAAATCTAGGTAAGCAAATATATCAAAAGACATATTTTCAGAATAATCATAAGAATAATAAAAAGCAGTTTTTAAATTTAATAAATAATTTTATTGAAAAAGTGCCTGAAAACACCTTTGTATATAACGTTTTTGAAAACTGGGCATATAAAGAGAGGCAAGCAAAATTTATTGTAAATTCTGCCAATGTATTTGATTATTTTGGTTATGAATACCGATTGCCATTTTGGGATATTAAACTTATTGAGTTTTTTAAATCTGTTCCTTTTAAATATAAAATAAATAAAATTTTATACGACAAAACTGTTATTGAATCTTTTTTTGCTCCCTACTCAGTAGCTTTCGAGAAAGAAATCCAGCCAAGTGCAAGAGAGGTAAATATACAAGCTGTAAAAGAAAAAATTAGACCATATCTACCTATTAAAATAAAAAATCAACTTTTAGAAAAAAATGATTGGATGGCTTATTCTATTATCAC
>CAZHHH010000125.1:0-1227 GCA_964532085.1 uncultured Marinilabiliaceae bacterium | reverse complement strand
TACTTGTTTGGCTTTGTGTTATTTTTATACCATTTACAGCTATTTCACAATGTTTAAAGGATAGTTTTATTATTCTAGAGAGGTTATCTAAATGCTCAAATTGTAATATAGAAATAGAAAGTTATATTAATAATAACTATATTTTAGACAGTAATGATACCATAAATGAAATAAATGTGTGTTTTGAGCTTGACTCTATTGGTTCAATACACAATATTTTTATTGAAGAGGAGTTAAATTCAAAACTTAATCAAATAATTGAAGAGGCAGTATTGTCAATCAATACATGGATACCCGCATTTCAACGAAACAAACCTGTTGTATCACGTCATAGTATTAAGTTTCGAGTTAGTAATAGAGTTGAAATTTCTAAGTATAGTTATATTTCATTGAATAAAGCTGATTATGAATTGATAACAAAAGAATTATATTTTCATGAAAATTTGAAAAATAATTCAGATGAATTGATCTCACATATTAGTACAAAAAAAGTTTTAGGCATTATTCTTGAAAAATTAAAATTAAATAAAGGTTATCATAATTCTTTATTCAAAAGTAGAAAATCAAAAAAACTAAAAATCAAAGTAAAAGATGATGAGAATTTAGGAATGTTAATAATTCCTAAGTTAAGATATAGTAAAATGATAGAGTGTATCAATTGTAAGAAATTTGATTTTGGTAAGATTCCAGTTGATTATGAGATTTATTTAATACTTATTAAAAAAAATAAAGATGATATATTTTTTTATATAGATAAAAAAAGTTCAGTTAATCTGATTGAGAAAAATATAACTTTTAGTCAATATTCATTCAAAGAACTTAATCTATTTTTAGATTCTTTAAAGAATTCCTAGAGGTTATTATAAGTTTATAAACGATTATTGTTTAAAATAATTTATTATCTTTACTTATTGTATTAATCAATCAATTGGTTTGAACAATAAGTAAACACAACTTTAATTTTAATGATATGAAAGAGTTAATTCGCATAATTATATTTTTATCTTTTATTTCTATTCTTTTGTCTTCAAAGATTGGCTTTGTATTAGGATTGTTATTACTAACATTATCTTTCTTTAGGTTAGTAAATTTTAGTTTAAGTCAATTTATCAATCAGTCAACTGACATCATTTATAGGAAACTAAGTTTTAAAAGCAAATAGGACTTCTTAATATTTTCATAGTCTACAATAAATATTTTTAGCATAGTTATTCTTGTTTTATTCAA
>CAZHHH010000124.1:3424-7184 GCA_964532085.1 uncultured Marinilabiliaceae bacterium | reverse complement strand
TAACAATAGAAAACTCAGGAAGATTATTTTTTTTGATAAGTTCACTCATTTTATCGTTAGTTGAAGTGAGCAAATCAAATTTTATTATATTAGGTTTAATAAAACTCATCTGTTTTTGGCATTGTTTATGAGCAAATATACAAGAGTTATAAATTAAGTAAAAGATATTCTTATAAAATACTATCTTTGTTAAATAAATATATCTACATGTTTTGCATAATTGCTTGATATGCATTTATTTATAGATAAATGAGTGATTGAAATATTATTTTATTATAATAAAGATTGAACATCGTAAATAGAGAACAGTTAATTATATAAACATTTTATGACAGAAAGACAGGAAAACATGACACCTCAACATATCCTAGATGCAGTTGTTGAAAGTATTCAAGAAAAAAAAGGAGAAAATATTACAGTATTAGATTTAAGATCCATTGATAACGCAATAACAAGTTTTTTTGTTATATGTGATGGCACAAGTAATGTTCACGTCGACTCTATTGCAGATTCTGTTGAGGAGTTGGTGCGTAAAAATATTTCTGAAAAACCATTCCATGTAGAAGGGCGTGATAATGCTGAGTGGATTTTATTAGACTACTTAGATGTAATTGTTCATGTTTTTCAAAAATCAACTAGAGAATTATATAAAATAGAAGAGCTTTGGGCAGATGCAAAACGTGAAGACATCGCCGAATTATCATAATTATAAATAAAAAGAGAAATATTTTATAATGAGCGAGAATCAAAAAAAACCGACAGGTAATAATCCTAATAAGCAAGGGCCTAAACTTCCCCAGTTTAATGCTTATTGGATTTATGGAATTATACTTTTAGTATTAATTGGCATAAGTGTATTTAATGTTGGTCAAACAGCCAAGGAGATTTCTTGGAGTGTTTTTGAGTCAGAAGTTTTGCCAAAAGGTGATTTAGAACGAATCGTAATAATTACAAATGAGGGTAAAGCAGAGATAACCTTTAAAGAGGGTGAGGTTGATAAATATACTGATATTTTTAGGAATGTTAATAATATTCCTAGTTCTGGCCCACATTTAGTTGTAAAAATTCCAACTATCGATAGATTTGAAGAGGCTCGAAAACTTGCAGAGGAAAAATATAATATCAACATCCCAATTGAATATGATGAGCGCACTAATATGCTGCGTGACTTATTTATGATGATGTGGCCTATATTGCTAATACTAGGAATATGGATTTTTATTTTCCGTCGTATGAGTGGACAAGGTGGTGCACCAGGGGGTGGAGGAAATATTTTTAATGTTGGAAAATCTAAAGCTAGAGTTTTTGATAAAGATTCTGCAGTAAAGGTGACATTTAATGATGTTGCAGGATTAGCGGAGGCAAAGCAAGAACTAGAGGAGATTGTTGAGTTCTTGAAAAAACCAGAGAAATTTACAGAGCTAGGAGGTAAAATTCCTAAAGGTGCTCTTCTTATCGGTTCTCCTGGTACAGGTAAAACCTTGTTAGCAAAAGCTATTGCAGGAGAGGCAGATGTGCCATTTTTTAGTATGTCAGGATCCGATTTTGTTGAGATGTTCGTAGGTGTAGGCGCTTCGAGAGTTCGTGATTTATTTAAAAAAGCAAAAGAAAAAGCGCCGTGTATTATATTTATTGATGAAATTGATGCTATTGGTAGAGCACGTGGGAAAAATCCAAACTTTAGTGGGAATGATGAGAGAGAGAATACTTTAAATCAGCTTCTTACAGAGATGGATGGATTTGCCACTAATAGCGGTGTCATAATTTTAGCAGCTACAAATAGGGCTGATATTTTAGATAGAGCGCTTTTACGTGCTGGTCGTTTTGATAGACAGATTAGTGTAGATTTGCCAGATGTAAATGAACGAAAAGAAATTTTTGAGGTGCATTTAAGACCTCTAAGATTAGCCGATGATGTAAAGTCAGACTTCTTAGCAAAGCAAACTCCAGGATTTTCAGGAGCAGATATTGCTAATGTTTGTAACGAATCAGCATTAATTGCAGCTAGAAAAGAGAAAAAAGTAGTTGAAAAAGAAGATTTTCTTGATGCTGTCGATAGAATTGTTGGCGGTTTAGAGAAGAAAAATAAGATAATTTCGCCAAGTGAGAAGAAAGCTATTGCATACCATGAAGCTGGACATGCAGCCATCGGTTGGTTGTTAGAGCATGCTCATCCGTTGGTGAAAGTTACAATTGTTCCTCGTGGTAAGGCACTAGGTGCAGCTTGGTATCTTCCAGAAGAACGTTCATTAAATACTTATGAGCAGATGCTGGACGAAATGTGTTCTACTTTAGGCGGAAGAGCTGCAGAAGAATTAGTAATTGGTTCAATATCAAGTGGTGCACTTAATGACTTGGAAAGAGTTACAAAGCAAGCTTATGCTATGGTTTCATATTTTGGAATGAGCCCTGAGATTGGAAATATAAGCTATTTTGACTCAACCGGTCAAAGCGAATATTCGTTCCATAAGCCATATAGTGAAAAGACCGCTCAAATTATAGATAATGAGGTTGCAAGAATTATTGATGAGCAGTATGAAAGAGCTAAAAAGATTTTAACCGATCATAAAGAGAAGCACGCACAGTTGGCTGAAGTTTTACTTGAAAAAGAGGTGATCTTTAGTGAAGATATGGAGAAAATATTTGGCAAGAGAGTAATGCCAAAGCATATTATCTCTGATGATGAAGAAGATAATCTAGAAAAAGATGCTTCGAGTGAAAAAATAGAAGATAATAAAAATACAAATTCAGAAAGTGAAGAGCAAGAAGGCAAGGAGTAATATCTTAGCCAAGCTAAAAAATATTAATCATTTTGATTGGGAATCTGAAACGATTCCTAGTCAAAGTGATTTTTTGTTTAATAATAATAAGAACATTTTAGAACATTTTGTAAATAAGATTGAAATTTTAAGAGGGACGGCCTATTTGATAGAAAGTCGTGAAGAATTGAAAAACATATTAAACACAATTATTAAAATAGAAAATGTACAATCAGCTTTTTGTCAGATAGATGAAATTTCTTCATTAATTAATGACAAGATTAATATAACCTCTGTCCCTAATGAAGAGATTTCCATAACTAGTTGTGATTTTTTAGTGTCAAATTCTGGGAGTGTTGTGGTGAGTTCATTAAGTGGCCCTAGTCGTTTGGCATACATATTACCTCGTGTTCAAGTGATTATTGCTAAAAAAGAGCAACTATATAGTAGCTTGGATGAGGTGTTTGATAAAATGCTTCAAAAATATAAGAAAATGCCATCTTGGTATAGTGTGATAACTGGTCCTAGTAGGACTGCCGACATAGAAAAAACACTTGTTTTAGGTGCTCATGGTCCTAAAAAGCTTATCGTTATTATAGATGTGTCATAATTTATTTTTAATAATCAATCTTTCTATTATTTTTGTACAAATATTGCATCTGATAAACTTTTGCCAGATGAATATTTAAATTATCAAAAATTATTAAAATAATTCACACGATGAAGAATTTTTGGCAGCGTTTGATAACTGGATTAATTTTTATTCTGGCGGTAGTTGGAGGGTTGTGGTGGAATGAATATTCATATTTATTCATTTTTTTAACAGTAGTCTTCCTTGGGATGCTTGAGTTTATTGAAATAATAAAGATGCGTAAAATAGTATCGATTCAAAGTTATTGGTCACTGTTTATAGGTATTTTTGGATATTTAATACTGTTCTTCATCTTACGAGATAATATTTCAAGCAGGTGGTTATTTATGTTAATACCTCTTTTAATAGC
>CAZHHH010000124.1:0-3324 GCA_964532085.1 uncultured Marinilabiliaceae bacterium | reverse complement strand
TACGAGATAATATTTCAAGCAGGTGGTTATTTATGTTAATACCTCTTTTAATAGCTGTGTTTGTAATAGAGCTATTTAGAAATAAAGAGACACCAATTATAAATATCGCAGTGACACTTTTAGCACCATTTTACGTGGCATTTCCTTTTGCTTTTCTTCATTTTTTAGCTTTTCATCATGGAATGTATGACTTTAAATTGCTACTAAGTTTCTTTGTTTTAATTTGGGCCAATGATACAGGGGCCTACTGTGTAGGTGTTTTAATTGGGCGCCATAAGTTCTTCCCAAGAATTTCACCAAAGAAAACATGGGAAGGATTTGCTGGAGGTGTAATAGTTGCAATGTTAGTTGGAGTTGTAATTTCAACATTTGATAGCTCTTTATCTATGTACCAATGGGTTTTAACAGCATTCTTAATGTCTGTAATGGGAAGTTTAGGAGATTTGGTGGAATCTATGATAAAAAGAGCAGCAGGTGTTAAAGATTCTGGAAGTTTTTTGCCTGGACATGGTGGTGTACTAGATAGGTTCGATGCAGTTATTTTCGCAGCTCCAACTATGGTTTCACTATTATTTTTGTTTGAATATTTTGGTTTTAATTATTAATAGTTACTTATTTATTTATAACTAAACGTATGACGATTCACAAAGCTGGTTTTAAAATAATTTTGGTCTTTTTATTAGTGCTCATTTTATTAAATGTGGCATTGTATTTTATAATACCAAACTCAACTTTTGTTTTGAGAACTTTTTTGATTGCTAGTGCAGCACTATTCCTTTTTGTTTTGAACTTTTTTAGAAGTCCCAGACGAGAAGGATTTTTACACAATAGTGCAATTATAGCTCCAGCAGATGGTAAAATTGTTACCATTGAAGAGGTTGATGAGCCAGAGGTGCTAAAAGGTAGAGCAATTCAAGTCTCAATTTTTATGAGTGTGCTTAATGTTCATATAAATTGGTTTCCTGTAAACGGTGTAGTCAAATTTTTTAAACATCATTCTGGAAATTTTATGGCAGCTTGGTTGCCAAAGTCTTCCACTGAAAATGAAAGAACTACTACAGCAATTGAGACTACAAACGGTGAAGTAATAGTTGTTAGACAAGTAGCAGGAGCTATGGCAAAGAGAATAGATTCTTATGTTGTAGAGAATGAGAAATGCGAACAAGGAAAACAGTTAGGATTTATTAAGTTTGGCTCTAGAGTTGACTTATATTTACCTTTAGATACAAGAATTGATGTCAAATTAGATCAGAAAGTAAAAGGAAAACAGACTGTTATAGGCTGGTTTGAAGAATAACAATATAATATAAAATAATTAAAAGTACGACTCCAATTGGGGTCGTATCTTCTTTTATTTAGTATATATCTACATTTTTATAAAATATTTTGAATTGCTTTCTAAGAGATTTACTAATTTATTCTTAGTAAGAAGTGTAATTCAAAATAAGCATTAAAATAAAGTTTATAAAAAGTCTCTTATTTTTCTTATTTTTGTGTCTTATTAAAAAATTGATTGAATTTCGAGATAAAATATTATGGAAATAGCAAGTAAATATAACCCTACAGAAACAGAATCTAAGTGGTATTCATATTGGATGGAGCAAGGATTTTTTAAATCAACTCCAGATGAGAGAGAGCCTTATACAGTAGTTATTCCTCCACCAAACGTGACGGGAGTTTTACATATGGGGCATATGCTAAATAATACTATACAAGATATCTTAGTGCGTAGAGCTCGTATGTTAGGTAAGAATGCTTGTTGGGTTCCAGGTACAGACCATGCATCTATTGCTACAGAGGCTAAAGTCGTAAATAGATTGCGCAAACAAGGAATAGAAAAGATCTCTTTATCGCGTGATGAGTTTTTAAAACATGCGTGGGAGTGGACTGATGAGCATGGCGGAATAATACTTGAGCAATTAAAAAAACTTGGTGCTTCGTGTGACTGGGATAGAACAAGCTTTACACTAGACGATGTTAGAAGCAAAGGTGTAATTCATTCTTTCATAGATCTATATAATAAGGGGTATATTTATAGAGGTATAAGAATGGTGAACTGGGACCCTGCAGCCCAAACTGCCCTTTCAGATGAAGAGGTAATACATAAAGAGGTACAATCAAAATTATACTATATAAATTATCTGGTTGAAGGCTCAGAAAATCAATATGTAACTATTGCTACCACACGTCCTGAAACGATTTTAGGTGACACAGCCGTTTGTATTAATCCTAATGATGAGCGTTTTGTTCATTTGAAAGGCAAGAGAGTGTTAGTGCCATTGATTAATCGTTCAATTCCAATTGTTGAAGATGAGTATGTTGATATGGAATTTGGAACAGGTTGTTTGAAAATTACACCAGCACACGATATAAATGACTATGAAATTGGAATGCGCCACAATCTAGAAAGTATAGATATACTTAATGATGATGGAACTTTAAATGAATCAGCAGAAATTTTTATTGGTGAGGACAGATTTGTAGTTAGAGATAAAATAGAAATATCTTTAAAAGAGTCTGGAAATCTAGTAAAAACAGAAGATTATGTAAATAATGTTGGTTTTTCAGAACGTACAGATGCAGTAATTGAACCAAAACTTAGCACTCAGTGGTTTATTAAAATGAGCGAGATTGCTAAACCTGCACTTGATGCTGTAATGAATGATGAGGTGAGATTTCATCCTGCAAAATTCAAAAATCTTTATAAGCATTGGATGGAAAATGTAAAAGATTGGTGTATCTCCAGACAGCTTTGGTGGGGACATAGAATTCCAGTATATTATCTTGAAGATGGTTCTTATGTAGTTGCAGCAACTGATGAAGAAGCGGTAAAATTAGCTCAAAATAAAACAGGAAATTCAGAGTTAACCATAAATGATTTAAAGCAAGACGAAGATGTGCTTGATACTTGGGCATCATCTTGGTTGTGGCCAATTACTGTTTTCAATGGTTTTGAACCTGATAGTGAGGATTTTAAATACTATTATCCAACCAACGACTTAGTAACTGGACACGATATAATTTTCTTCTGGGTTGCTCGTATGATTATGGCGGGCTATGAGTTTAAAGAAAATTATCCTTTCAAAAACGTCTATTTCACTGGTATGGTACGTGATAAAGTGGGCCGCAAAATGTCAAAATCACTTGGAAATAGTCCAGACCCATTAGATTTGATTGAAACTTATGGTGCTGATGGAGTTAGAGTAGGAATGCTATTGTGCTCGCCAGCAGGTGGAGATTTAAGATTTGATGAAAGTTTACCAGAGCAAGGACGTAATTTTTCTAACAAAATATGGAATGCATTTAGACTTGTCAAAAGTTGGG